>CAZUGW010000135.1:0-8510 GCA_964620055.1 uncultured bacterium | reverse complement strand
TCTGGGCCTGGCTGCTGGGGCCGTTCCTCACCGCGTACCTGAAAGTGAGCGAGGACAAGGCCGCGGCGCAGCAGACTGCGCGCGGCTGGATCGAGCCGCTCTTCGCGCACTTGCGCGAGGCCGGCCTGGGACAGATCTCCGAGATCTTCGACGGTGACCCGCCCCACCACCCGCGCGGCTGCATCGCCCAGGCCTGGAGCGTCGCCGAGATCCTCCGCGCCGTCGTCGAGGATCTTGGCGGCCTCGATATGGACGAACCGATCACTGAGGGCTAGCGCATGGACACCATCGAACTCACCACCCGATCCCGTTGTTGTTGTGTGGAGATCACCCGCGAGGTGCAGGAGCTCGTCACCACGCGCGGCCTCCAGAGCGGCGTCGCCGTGGTCGGCAGCGCACACACCACCGCGGGGCTGACCGTAAACGAGCACGCCGACCCCGACGTGATGGACGACGTGCTCGCCGCCCTGGAGCGCCTGGCCCCGCGGCAAGGGCCGTACGCCCATTCCGAGGGCAACTCCGACGCGCACATCAAGGCCACCCTGGTCGGCCTGTCGGTGACGCTCCCGGTGGAGGACGGACGGCTGGTGCTGGGCACGTGGCAGGGGATCTACTTCTGCGAATTTGACGGCCCCCGCCGCCGGCGCGTCACGGTGCAACTGCTGGGAGGGTAGGGAGGCCGCGCCTGACAGGACAAAAATGAAAGCCCCCTCGACCGCTGGCCAAAGTCAGTCGAGGGGGCTCCCGTAGCCCGTTGCCGCCGATGATGACGGCAAGGTTCGCACGCATCTATTCTATACCGCACTCGCGACGATTTCTAACACCCTTTCTCACGCGCACCGCGAGTACCCGCACGACCGGCAGACGACACATCCCTCCGCCAGCTCCAGCATCGTCCCGCACTCCGGGCACTCCGGGTTGTAGCCGGCGCTGGCGACGCCATTCTGGGGCTGCGGGAGCGTGTGCACCGCCGGGCCGCTGTGGGAGAACTCGTAGCTCTTGTGCGCGTCGCCGTTCTTCCCGGCGATGGAGAGATAGCGCTCGATGGACTTGCCGATGGCATCCGCGCAGGACAGCGTCACCGCGCCGCGATCCCACGACGGCATCGGGCAGCGAATCCCCTTGAGTTGCTCCGCGACGGTCTTCGGGTCAATACCGGAACGGAGGGCGGTAGAGATCATCCGCGCGATGGCCTCGGACTGCGAAGCCGTGCATCCGCCCGACTTTCCCATCGTCGTGAACACCTCGCACAGGCCGTGCTCGTCCTCGTTGATGGTGATGAAGAGCTTGCCGCAGCCCGTGCCTACCTTCTCCGTGGTTCCTTTGGTCAGGGTCGGCCGATCACGTGGGGAGATAGTCGTCGGGGCCACAGCCGGCGCAGGGAGCGCCGGCTTCGCTAATCCCAAGGCTTTACCGCTCGTCCCCGTGGTCAGCACCTGGGCGTCGCGGGAGCCGTCGCGATACACTGTCACTCCCTTGCACCCCAGCCGGTAGGCCAGCATGTACACCTCGCGGATCCCCTCCTGCGTCGCCTCCTCGCGGAAGTTCACCGTCTTGGACACCGCGTTGTCCGTGAAGCGCTGGAACTCGGCCTGCATCCGGATATGCCAGTCCGGGTCAATGTCATAGGCCGTCACGAACACGCGCCGCACGTCGCCAGGGATCTCCTCAATGTCGGCCAGCGACTTGTGCCGGCCGATCTCCTCCATCAGCCACTTCGAGTAGAAGCCCCGCTCATGCGCCACCTGCTCGAAGCGCGGGTGGATCTCCAGCAACTGCTGCCCGTCCAGGATCCGCCGCGTGAACACCACCGCGAACAGCGGCTCCACGCCGGAGGAGCACCCCGCGATGATCGAAAGCGTGCCCGTCGGCGCGATCGTGGTGACGGTCGCGTTGCGCAACTTCTCGCCGGTCTTCGCGAACACGCTCCGATGGTAGTTCGGGAACGGACCGCGCTCGCGCGCGAGGGCGGCCGAGGCCGCGTGTCCCCGCTCCTGCACGAACTGCATCACCTGCTTCGCCAGGGCCAAACCCTCCTCGGAGTTGTACGGGAGGCCGAGGCGGATCAGCAGATCCGCGAAGCCCATCACTCCCAAACCGATCTTCCGGTTGGCGTGGGCCAGCTCGCGGATCTGGTCCAGCGGGTAGTGGTTGACGTCAATCACGTTGTCCAGGAACCGCACCGCGACGTCAATCACCTCGCCCATACGGGCGTAATCCACGCTCGGCGATGGACCGTCCGTGACGAATTTGACCAGGTTGATGGACCCGAGGTTGCACGCCTCGTTGGGCAGGAGCGGCTGCTCGCCACACGGGTTGGTGGACTCGATCTCGCCGATCTCCGGGGTCGGGTTGTCGGCGTTGAGGCGATCCAGGAACACGATCCCCGGCTCCCCCGTCGCCCACGCGCCCTCCACGATCAGATCGAACACCTCCCGCGCCTGGAGCCGCTTCACCACCTTCTTGGTGCGCGGATTGATCAGATCGTACTCCGCCTCCGCCTCCACCGCGCGCATGAACTCCTCCGTCACGCCCACGGAGATGTTGAAGTTGGTGAGCACCGTGGTGTCGCGCTTCGAGGTGATGAAGGCCAGAATGTCGGGGTGGTCCACCCGGAGGATCGCCATGTTCGCGCCGCGCCGCGTCCCGCCCTGCTTCACCGCCTCGGTGGCCGCGTTGAACACTCGCATGAAGGAGAGCGGCCCGGAGGCGATGCCCCCGGTGGCCTGCACGATATCCCCCGCCGGCCGCAGCCGCGAGAACGAGAACCCGGTGCCTCCGCCCGACTTGTGGATCAGGGCGGTGCTCTTGATGGCGTCGAAGATGGACTCCATCGAGTCCTCGACCGGCAGCACGAAGCAGGCGGAGAGCTGCTGTAACTCCCGGCCCGCGTTCATCAGCGTCGGGGAGTTGGGGAGGAACTCCAGGTTCGCCATGATGCGGTAGAACGCGCGCGCCTCGGCCTCCAAATCGGCCGCCGGGTCATAGCGCCGGCTGGAGCGCGCGACATCGCTCGCCACCCGCCAGAACATCTCCCACGGCTCCTCGATGGGGAGGCCGTCCTCGCCCTTCGCCAGGTACCGCTTCTGCAGCACCGTTAGCGCGTTCTCGGTCAGTTCCGGCAGGGGCAGATCCGGCGGCAGGCTTGCGACATGGGCTGGGTCTTGCTGGGCTGTCATTCCTGTTCTTCTTCCGCTTCGAATAATGATGTGCTCTGCCTCACACCCGCGGCGCTTCGCCCGGTTCGGGCCAACCCCTCGACTTCCTTCACGAAGGAATGCGCGTCCCGAAACTCTTTATACACCGAAGCGAACCGCACATAGGCCACGCTGTCCATCGCGCGCAGCCGCTCCATCACCAGCGCGCCGATCCGGCTGGTCGGCACTTCCTCCACCAACTCGTCTCGCACCCGCCGCTCGATCTCATCGGCCGCCTGCTCGATCGTCTCGTGGCTGACGGGCCGTTTCTCGCACGCCTTCGTCATCCCGGAGACGATCTTCGCCCGCTCGAAGGCCTCTCTGCGGCCGTCCTTCTTGATCACGTACAGGCGCACTTCCCCGACGCGCTCGTAGGTGGTGAAACGCCGCTGGCACTCGGGACACTCGCGCCTCCGCCGCACCGCACTGTGGTCATCACTGGTGCGGGACTCCATCACGCGACTGTCCTTGAACTGGCAATACGGGCACTTCATGCTTCTCGGCAACTCCCGTATTATTCTACCCCATGTAGTGTGGGCAGACGTATATACCACGCTATATGTAGTGTGTCAAGGAGAATCTGCGTGGGGTCACGCGACACGGGGAATAGCATACATCTGTTTGCAGAAAAGCGCAAGAGGGGAGACGTGAAACAGCTTTCAACGCGGAGACACAGAGGGATCTTAGCTCCCTCTGCGTCCCTTTGCGCCCTTTGCGTCTTTGCGTTGAAGCGTTCAGTCCACCAACCCGTACTTCTTCACATTCTCGTCCGCGATCGCCTGGATCGCCGCGATCTGCTCCCGGCTCTTCTCATCGCGGAAAAGGTGGCGGAACCGCCGCTGGGCCTTCAGGTACTCGTCCACCGGGACCTGCTTGATCTTGCGCACGCGGACGACCTCGCCGTTCTCCCATTCCACCAGCGGATATAGCCCGCACTCCACCGCCAGCTTGCCGATGTCAAGGGTGTACTTCTCGTCGTACCCCCACCCCGGCGGGCACGGGACGTGAATCTGCAGGTACTTCGCGCCGCGGGTCTCGACGGCCTTCTTCACCTTCCGCCGCACATCGGGGAAATAGGACATGGACGCCGTCGCCACATACGGAATCCCGTGCGCGGCCGCGATGGCCGGCAGGTCCTTCTTCGGCCGATCCTCCCCGTAGGACTTCCGCCCGGCCGGGCTGGTGGTGGTGGAGGCCGCGAACGGCGTCGCGCCGGACCGCTGCACGCCCGTGTTCATATAGGCCTCATTGTCCATGCACACGTAGAGGATATCGTGATTGCGCTCGAACATCCCCGACAGCGCGCCGAACCCGATATCCAACGTGGCCCCGTCGCCGCCCATCGCCAGCACGCGGATCTGGTCCAGCTTGCCCTGCTTCTTCAGCGCCGCCTCGATCCCGGAGGCCACGGCCGGGTGGTTCTCGAACAGCGAGTGAATCCACGGCACGCCCCAGGCGCTCTCGGGGTACGGGGTGCTGAACACCTCCAGGCAACCGGTGGCATTGGCCACGATGCAGTTCGGCCCCACCGTCTCCATCACCAACCGCGCCGCCGTCGCCTGCCCGCAGCCCGCGCAGGCGCGATGGCCCGGGTAGAAACCTCGCATTCCCTCATAGGTGAATTCCGAAGCTGACATCTACGCTTCCTCCAGTATCTCGGCGCGCAGCCCGGCCCAGAAGTCCGTCTCTCCCGCGTCGGCCCGCTGCTTGATCTCGTCAATCGTCTCCATGGTGATGTCCCGTCCACCCAGCCCGGCCACCGCCCCGGCCACCGGCACCGTGGACTTGCCGTACAGCGCGGCCCGCAGCTCCGCCGCGAGGATCCCCGTGCTGCCCATGCTCACCGCCTTCTCCAGCACGATCACCCGCTTCGCCTTGCTCACCGCCGCGACCAGCTCCTCCTCCGGGAACGGGCGGAAGCAGCGCACCTTCACCACCCCCACCTTCTCGCCCTCGGCCCGCTTCGCGTCCACCCACTCCTTCAGCGTGCCGATCACCGAGCCCATCGCCACGAACAGGGTGTCTGCGTCCTCGGTGCGGTAGGTGTCAATCACATCGCCGTACCATCTGCCGAAGGCAGACTGAAAATCGCGGGCCACTTCCTTGACGATTTCCTTCGCCGCCAGGCAGTCCTGCTGGATGGTGTACCGCGCCTCATGATACCGCTCCGGCCCCGCGTACGCGCCCAGCGTGTACGGATCGGCCGGGTCGAGCTTGTAGAGCGGATCGTAGGGCGGCAGGAACGCGTCCACCTGCTCCTGCGTCGGCATGTCCACCGTCTCGTAGGTATGCGTGAGGATGAACCCGTCCATGCACACCATCACCGGCAGCAGCACCCGGTCGTCCTCCGTGATCTTGTAGGCCTGGATGTGCATGTCCAGGGCCTCCTGGTTGTCCTCCGCGTAGAGTTGGAGCCAACCCGTGTCCCGGATCGCCATCGTGTCCTGCTGGTCGTTCCAGATATTCAGCGGCGCGGAGATCGCGCGGTTCACGCCGGTGATCACCAGCGGGAGGCGCATCCCCGCGATGTTGTACAGCACCTCGACCATCAGCAACATCCCCTGCGAGGTCGTCGCGGAGTAGGAACGCGACCCGGCCGCCACCGCGCCGAGGCAGACGGAGGCGGCAGAGTGTTCGCTCTCCACGCGCACGTACTCCGCGTCGAGCTCGCCGTCGGCCACGATCTGCGACAGCTCCTCCACGATATGCGTCTGCGGGGTAATGGGATAGGCGGAGATCACATCCGGGCGACACAGCGCGACCGCCTCCGCGACGGCGCGCGAGCCCTCGATCATCTTTCTCATCAGCGGTGCTCCTCGGACATGGTAATCGCCTTCGCCGGGCACGCCATCGCGCACATCCCGCAGCCCTTGCAGAAGTCCGGGTCGGCCTCGTACTGCTTCTTCTCGAGATGGCGAATGCAGCCCTCGGGGCAGATGCTTTCGCACGTAGTGCATCCGGTGCACTTCTCCCAGTCGAACACCGGGCGGAGAATGCCCCACGACCCGGTCTTGTTGCGCACAGAGGTGCCGGGGCGGGTGACCACGCCCAGCGGCGGCTTCCGTCTCGGTTTGGTTGCGCTCATTGCGTCTGCTCCTTCGTCAACTCATAGGCGCGCCGCGCCGCCTTGATATTCTTCTCTCCCAACTCGCCCTTGAACCGGTGCTTTATAGAGCGCTCGATCGCGTCGAAGCTGATCATCCCGGACAAGCCCGCGAACGCGCCCAGCAGCACCGTGTTCATGATGGGCCGGCCCAACTCCTCGATCGCGATCTGCGTCGCGGGAACGCTCACCACGCGCGCGGTGGTATCCAGCTTCAACTCCTCCGCGCTATGTTCGCTATTGATCAGCACGGTGCCATCGGGCTTGAGACCGGCGAGGACATTCACGCTGTCCATCAGCGTGGAGTCCTGCACGATCACATAGTCCGGCGAGTAGATCTGGGTGCGCACGCGGATAGGCTGGTCGCTGATGCGGCAGAAGGCCATCACTGGCGCGCCACGTCGCTCCACGCCGAACGCGGGAAACGCCTGCGCCTCCCGTCCATCATCGAACGCGGCCACCGCCAGCAGTTCGGCCGCGGTCACAGACCCCTGCCCACCGCGCCCGTGCAATCTGATTTCAACCATGCGCCCTTCTCCTTGCCTTGTCCGACCAGAGGTCGGACCCACAGAACTCCCCGCCCAGACGCGCACTCCCCCCGTGGGTCCGACCTCTGGTCGGACACCCCAGACGCGCAGACAGGCGGGGCGCCACACCCCGCCCGCGGCACAACACCCCTAACCGTGTCGGAGTCACCTGTAGGGCGGGTATGTGCCCGTTCCCTCGCGTTAGCGAGGGGGAGGGGCATGCCCGCCGGATTGCCTAACGACCCACGCCCGCCAACCGTTGGTTCAACTCGGGTTCGCGAGGTCCTCTTCTATGATATTCCGAAGAGGGGAGGAGGTCAAACGAATCGTCCGCCAGCCTGCGCTTCCACCCCATCTCTTCCCTCCGCCTCCTCGCCTCTTCGACTCCTCGCTTCCCTTGGTGCTCAGAAGTTGATGTCGAGCTGCGTGGTCCACTTCATCTTGCCGTTGATGACTTCGTCGTTGAACCACACGGGGCCTACCAGGAGGCTAGTGTTCGGGGTGAAGAACCAGTACAACCCCACGCCTCCCCCGCCAATGGCATTCTCTCCGGAGGCGTAATCGGCGGCCAACATGAGTTTGCCCGGGAGGAGATAGCGGTCATAGGCCACCATATAGCCCGAGTCCTCGATCTCGCCGTCATGGCTGCGCAGCACCTCCTCGTTCCCCTGGTACAGGGCGACGTGCACGCGCCCCAGGCCGTGCGGCAGCGTCTTACCCAGGATCAGGTCGAAGACGTTCTGATCCGTCACCCCCGACCTCGTTCCCATGTTGAAAACGCCCACCTCCAGCGCCGGCCACCCCTCCCCGAGCGCGCCCTCCGGGTAGCCAATCTTGGCATTGAGGAATAGCGGATCATCCGAGGGCTCCAGCAGGTCGAATCCCACCTCCCCCTGCAGCTTGGGAGTGAGGCGATAGCCGTAGGTGAGACCGACGTCGGTAGGGAACGCTTCACCCCCGTTCGCCGGTCCCTCTCGACTTACCGTGAAGTAGTTGTCAATCCCCACATGCCATACCCCCGGCGCCTGGATGTCCATCGTACACGGGGTCCAGTAGGTGGTGGACGGAGTCGCCCCCAGTTCCACCGCCGACACGCACAGCCATCCCAGCATCAGCCATCCCGCCAGTCGCATCGTCTCCTCCTCTCCCAGGTATGAGGCTCAGCAAGTGAGAAGACGATAGCGACCCACCGTTTCGCGCCGATTGCACGCGGGTTACGTGTTGGCGCCACGGCGGAGGAAGCAAAGAGCGGAGGCTGAATGACCCAGGGTCGCGATGTCCTCGTCTATCATATTCCGAAGTGAAGGGCGGGTCAATTCGACTCGTGGCCCGGGGCTCGGGTCTTGGGGGCGTCAGCGCTTGCGTTTCCATGGGAACCAGACGGTGCCGCTGATCGCCAGGCCGACTGTGAAGGGAACCAATGCGAAGTGATCCTGAAGGCCGAGGCCGGGAACTCCCGCGTTTGCAGACAGAGACTTGGGCGCGAAACGCGAGCAAGGACGGGAATGTTCCCGTCCCTGCTCGCGATGTCAAGGCCGCGAGGCGTGTGACCTAGAGTGGCAGGTCGAACGCCCGCTGCACGTAGACGGCCATCTGGTCGCGGGTGACCGCCAGGTCCGGGCGATACAGCCCGTTGCCATAGCCTCCGGCTACGCCCTCAACTCTGATGTACTCCACATACCT
>CAZUGW010000134.1:7993-8584 GCA_964620055.1 uncultured bacterium | reverse complement strand
GGCACTCATCACTCACAACGTCCTACAGATGAGGTTATGTTAGAGTCTCTAAGGGGATTCTCATGCACTTTGCGTGCCTTTGTGTCCTTTGCGTCTTTGCGTTGACCTAGCCTGCCTTCTCCACCAGTGCGACGAAGTTGGTGAGCATCTTCAGCCCCACCGCGCCGCTTTTCTCCGGGTGGAACTGAGAGGCGAAGAGGTTGCCGCGGCCGACGGCGGCGGTGAATTCGTGGCCATGATCGCTGGTGAGCACGGTCCAGCTTGGGTCGTCGGGCACGGGGTAGTAGGAGTGCACGAAGTACGTCATCGCCTCCGCGGGCAGGTCCGCGACCACGGGGTGCGGGCTCACCACCTTGATCCGGTTCCAACCCATGTGCGGGACCTTCAGGCCGGGGGCGTCGCCATGCGCTTCGTAGGCAGGGCCGGTGAACTTCACGACGCGGCCGGGGGCGATGTCGAGGCCTCTGACCGGACCGAACTCCTCGCTCTCGGTGAACCAGAGCTGCATCCCCAGGCAGATGCCGAGAAAGGGACGATCTTCGGCGGCCCAGGAGCGACACAGGTTGTCAAACCCGGAGGCGAGGAGCCGCT
>CAZUGW010000134.1:4617-7983 GCA_964620055.1 uncultured bacterium | reverse complement strand
AATGATCCGCGCCGGCGCGCCGACCTTCTCCAGGGCCTTCTGCACGCTGCGCAGGTTGCCCATGCCGTAGTCAATGATCGCGATCACGAGTTACGCCTTCCGCCACCGGGCGCGCCCCTCGAGGTAGGCGTCGCCGCCGTGGCAATCGTTGATGACAATCGCCGGGAAATCCTCCACGATCAATCGCCGTATCGCCTCGGTGCCGAGGTCCTCGTAGGCGATCAGCTCCACCGACTTGATGGTCTGCGCGAGCAACGCCCCCGCCCCGCCGATGGCCCCGAAGTAGATGGCTTTGTGCTCCTGCAAGGCCGCCTTCACGGTCTCGGAGCGCGGCCCCTTCCCGATCATCCCCTTCAGTCCGAGGGCCACCAACTGCGGCACGTAGGCGTCCATCCGCCCGGCGGTGGTCGGTCCGGCCGCGCCAATGATGCGGGCGGGCGGCGCGGGCGTCGGGCCCACATAGTAGATGATCTGGCCGCGCACGTCGAACGGCAAGGGCTCGCCTTTCGCGAGGAGCTCGGCCATGCGCCGATGCGCGGCGTCGCGCGCGGTGTAGATCACCCTGCTGATCAGCACGCGCTGGCCCGCGCGGAGGGCGATCACCTCCTCCTCGCGCAAGGGCGTGGTAAGTCGGATTGGCTCCTCGGGCATGGTCATTCCCAGGTGTACGACGCGTGCCGCGCCGCGTGGCACTGCAAGTTCACGGCTACCGGTTGGCTGGCGATGTGGCAGGGCCGAGTTTCTACGTTCACGGCCAGCGCGGTGATGCGCCCGCCGACCCCCATGGGGCCGATCCCGGTGGCGTTCACGAGGTCGAGCAGCTCCCGCTCCAACTCCGCCGCGGCGGGGTCGGGGTTCGGCTCCCCGAGCGGGCGCAGCAGGGCCTGCTTGGCGATGAGCGCGCACTGCTCGAAGCTGCCGCCGAGGCCGACGCCGATCACGATGGGAGGGCAGGCGCTCGCCCCCGCATGCTCGACCGCCTCCACCACGAACCGCTTGACGGCCTCGATTCCCTCCGCGGGGATCATCATCCTGGGGCGGCTCATGTTCTCGGAACCCGCGCCCTTCGCTGCCAGCGTAATCGTGAGCGACGTGCCCGGCACGACCTCGGTGTGAAGCACGGGCGGCGTGTTGTCCCCCGTGTTGCGGCGGTCGAGCGGGCTGCGGACGACGGACTTGCGCAGATACCCCTGCTCGTAGCCCTGCCGCACGCCCTGCGCGATGGCCTCGCGCAGACTCCCGCCGGCGATCTGCACCTCCTCCCCTATCTCCACGAACACCACGGCGAGCCCGGTGTCCTGGCAGAGCGGCAGGCCGATCTCGCGGGCGAGGGAGGCGTTCTCGATCAGGCGGGCCAAGACCTCGCGACCGAGGTCAGACTCCTCTTCCGCGTGCGCGCGCTCCAGGGCCGCTACCACGTCGGGAGGCAGCGTGCTGCAGGCCTGGACGCAGAGGTCGGCGACCCTGGCGGTGATGTCGGAGGCGGGGATGGGTTTCACGCCGTTTATTATAGCATTGGGTGTCAAGGAGGGGCGGATTCAACGCAAAGACGCGGAGAGCGCAGAGGCACGCAGAGGAGTTCAGACACCCTCAGTGCGGATGGGCTCCACGAGACGCACCACCGCCGGCAGGTGTCAAGCCGCCCACCGGACGACCGCGCGGAGGCGGGCCAGTCATTCCGCACCGCTAACCTGCTCCTTTTGCTCGACGAAGGACATGGCGATTCCCTTAATCCCGGCCGTATGTAGCCGCGACGACCGCCCCTCCAGTCTAGCTTCTGCTGAGATGTCCACGCCCTGCATGAGTGAAGACAGTGCGTGCATCGCCATAATCGCACACTTCTGTACCTCGTCGGGACGCTCGACACCCCCTTCTTCCGCCTCGCTGATCGCGGTATACAGGCGGCGATACAAGCTGCTGAGGTTGTTCTGTACGTCGCCAATAAGGATGGCATGCGTAGGCATCATCACGAGCCCCGCGGCGAGTAGCACCTCAATATACGCGGAGGGGTAGCGTTCGTAGAACCGCTTCCGTGCAGCGACATCTCCCTGGGTTATCCCAAGCATCATGCGCCAGAGGTCACCCGCCGCATCATCGAATTCCTTGACCCGGCGTTCAGCGATGGAGTGCCGAAGCTTCATGACCTCGGCTCTCAATCCGAGCCTGCCGACGTAGATTCCAGCCCTAACCGCGATGACAGCCGCGATGACAGACGGGACAGTGGCCTCTGCCAGTTTCTCCCAATCCATTAGCTTCCTCCGTCTAGATGGGCCGACGATAGCAGCCCACGCCGTCAGAGTCAACACCCTGCAGGCCGCAGCCCCTCTTCCTCCTTCGCTTTGGAGACGGTGATTCCACGACGTTACCTCGCACACCGGAACACGAGATCATACCCTGGCGTGTCCCACTCCTCCTTCGACGGGTTGAAGTCTCGCCCGTTGTTGTCCGTCATGTCGGGACCGAGGCTCCAGACCGCGAAGCCGCTGGGCTCCCTCCGATAGCGGAATGGCTCTCCGGCGAATGGATCGAGCGGAAGCTTCCACCCCGCCCCCCCCAACTCCTCCAAGGAGTCGGGGTAACGGCCGCGGTCGTGGTGGTAGAGTTCGAGGGCGAGGGCCATCCGGGCGGAGGAGAGGCGCGCGGCGTTGCGGCATCGCGAACATAGATTCTCCGGCGTCACGGGAACGGTGAGCGCGCTGCCGGAGACCCGGCTGAGTGTTAGCAGACCTACCTGCGCTTTCAGGTCCTCCAGTTGCTTCCTCGCGGTCGGCCAGGGGGAGTCGAGGGCTGTGAATGTCCTCTCGCAGGCGCGGAGATAACGAAGCTTGTCCAGGTTCCAGTTGGGCCGGCCGAACATCTGGTAGAGGTCAACGCGAGGTGCGAATTCGTCCCCGAACAGAGGAGCCAGGCCGCTCGACACACGTCCTTCCTCAATCATCGGGAAGGTCATGATCCACCAGGCTCGTTCGCCCTGCGCGCCGCGGAGGAGTGGCCCTGTCGTGTCCACCTGGCCGAGTTGCTCGTAAAGCGTGCGGCAGGCGGACGGCGAGGGGGAGCCGTAGGAGAGCACGCGCTCCAGTTCTCTGAGGGCGATCGCCCGAATGGCCTGCGCGACGAGCACGTCAATCATCGCCGGGCCGGTCTCCGTATGATTGGCCACACGGAGGATGGTGGCGCAGGAGGCCGCGGCCTCGTCTGACTTGCCATCTAGACGCAGGACCTCGGCGCGAACCTGCAGCCGCCTTGCCGCCTCGCGCAGGGCTGAGAGATGCGGTTTGGGCGCCATCGGCCCGGCCTCCCAATCCACGGGGAAGGCGCACTCCCGCATACGCGAGGCCTGTTCCACCGCGGCGAAGTAGTGGTGGT
>CAZUGW010000134.1:0-4607 GCA_964620055.1 uncultured bacterium | reverse complement strand
TCAACACAAATGCAGGAAACGTACATGGTTGGCGGCGACGGCAAGACGCGCCCGATCACGCCACTCGGCGTCCCACTTGTCGCTGGTGTAGCTGGGGGCCGACATCATGAAGAACTGCATCCGGTCGAGGCCTTCCAGCGCCGCGTACACGTTCGCCGCGTTGTCGTGCCCCTCAGGCACTTTGGGGGCGAGTTCGCTGACGGTGAGGGGTTCGCCCGCGCGGTGGAGGCGGTCGAGTTCGCGCTGGTACATGCGGGCGGTGATCGCGGAGGCCACGCCCCAGACCAGGAGTGGCAGGAGCAATCCGCAGCAGACCCAACTGCAGCTCCGGCGCTTGGGTCTCGGCGTCTGGGTGTGCTGTTCCATTTGTTACACGCTGGCGCGAGGGTGGCGGGCATGGGAAGGCCCGCCCTACAGTACATCCGCCGCTCGAAGCGCTATTGCTTGACGCGGAACACCAGGTCCGCCTGCAGCTTGGTCCCTTGCGGCCCCGGCACAGAGGTGGCCCACCGGTACGTTCCCTCCGGCTCGGCTCCGTGGTTGTCCTCCAGATCCGGCCCGACGCTCCAGAGCACGAAGCCGTTGCCTTCCGTGCGGTAATGGTAGGGCTTCTGGGTGAAGGGGTCAAGCGGGAGGAGAGGGGCGAGCGCGTCGAGGGAGGCGGGGTAGCGACCGTGCTGGTAACGGTAGAGCTTGAGGCCGACCGCGAGGCGTCCGGCCCCGAGGACGGCCGTGTCGGCCTCGGTGCTCTCGACGGCGCGGGTGTAGGCGGGCACGACCTGGCGGGAGAGCAGAGAGCGATAGACTGGTAGGTGATCAAGTGTGTTGCAGGCGGCCTCCGCCCCTTCCTTCGACTGGGGGTACGCCAGTGCGGCCGCGGCGATCACCTCCTCCATGAAGCGATAGTAGGCGAGCTCGTCCAGGTTCAGGAGCGGACGGCCCAAGGTCAGGTAGAGCCGTAGCGGCAGGACCAGCCGTCGCGGATGGTCAGGGTCTAGTACCCCGGCCGCGTCGGCGGGGAGTCGGAGCAACTGTTCAAACGCCACGCTCCCCATCGCGCGCTCGCCAAGCATGGCGCGCGCGAAGCGGGCCCTATTGTCTATGGCGGAGAGTTGCTGCAGGAGTTGGTGGCAGACGGCCTGGCTGGGATCGCCCGCGGAGAGGACCTCCTCCAGTTGCTGAAGCCCGGTCTTGTGAATGGCGTAGGAGACAAGGCAGCCGATCAGCATGGGGTCGCGGCCGGCGTGGTCGGAGATGCGGAAGATGGTCGCGCAGTCTTCGGCGGCGGCCTCCACCCGACCCTCCATGAGGTTCAGCTTCGCCCGCACCGCGAGGAGACGGGCCGCGTCGTGCAGTTTCGCGTAGTGTGGGAGGAGCGCATTGATGGGATCCTCCCACTTCACCGGGAAGGAGACGGCCGGGAGGCGGCTGGCCTGGTCGAGCAGGCGGAAGTAGTCGTCGTTCGCGGCGATTACCTTGCGGGCGAGGGCAACGTGCTCCTCGAACTTCTTCGGATCGTCCACCACCTGCGCCCTCTCCTCCTCGGAGATGCGCAGCGCATTGAAGGCCCGCTGGTAGATGTCGGCCGCATTTGGAGTGCGAGGGGGGAGTTTCTTCACCATGTCTATGGGGCGCAGTGGCTCGCCCCGCGCTTTGATGCGCGCTACTTCGCGCTTCAGCATCACGCCCGTGATCACTGTGGCCGTGAGGTGCACGATCACTAGCGCCAGGAGGAGGAGCAGCAGCGGGCGCGCCAGGCGCCGCACGAGGCGCCCGATCCATCGCAGGGCGCGGGCCGCGGTGGGAAACAGCGGGCGTTGGTCTGTCATTTCTATCCCCTATCCGTCGCGTTCAGGAGGCGGTTCCGGAGCTGCAGATAGCTCTCCGGGCGCGGCGGGCGGTGCGCGAGGAGGAGCGGCCAGGCACGCCCGCGGTAGGTCTCCGGCACCAGCAGGAGCAGGTCGTCGTCCCTCTTCTCGGTGTTCTGTGCGAGGAAGGGAGGAAGGGAGGGAGGGGTCGCCACCGAGTCCTGCCATCGCAGTACACCCACATCCAGCGCCGCCAGCAGCACTAACGCGGCGAGAGCGAACCGCGCTCTCAGCAGTGACGCGCGCCGCGGGCGCGCGTGCGCGAGGACGCGGTCACGCAGGCCGGGTGGCGGTTCTCGCCGCGGCAGGCCGCCAATCAGATCCTCGAACTGTTCGTCCGTCATCTCCGGATAGCGCGATCTACGCATCTTCGTCACCCGTCAACATCGCTCTGAGTTTCGCCACCGCCAGGCGGTAGCGGCTGGCCGCGGTGTTCGGCGGAATCCGCAGCACCTCCGCGAGTTCGCGGAAACTCAACCCCTCGACCAGCTTCAGTTCGATCACCTCGCGCTGCTCCACCGGCAGGCGGCAGAGCGCGGCGCTGATATCGGCCGCCAACTCCCGGTCTTCGGCGCCCGGTTCTATCCACGTCTCGCCGCCGGCCTCTCGCACTTTGCGCTTCCGCAGGACCATGAAGGCCTGGTTGCGCGTCGCCCGCAGCAGGTACTCGCGCAGATGCTCGATCCGGCCCCCTCCTCGACGGCGCATCAGCCCCAAGAACACCTCCTGCACCACGTCCTGGGCCTCCTCGACGGAGCCGAGGAGGGTGAGCGCGTACCGGTAGAGCGCGGCGGAGTGGGCGTCGTAGAGCGCGGCGAGGTCATCCGAAGCCGCGTGCTCTGCTTCGGCCTTCCTCCCCTGCCCCGGCCGGTCTCCGTCCATGGTCAAGGTGTCCGTCATGCGCATGGGCTTCACTCTATGAGACGCGCGAGGCGGGTGGGTTTGTCACTGTGCGCGAATCAGTGGTGTCCGTCCGCCTCCGGCGGACGGCATCATGTCCAGATTGATCCCTCGCTCCGCTCGGGATGACAACAAAAGCATTGCCTACTTGAGGCGCTCCAAGAGTTGTTGCACTTGCGGCTGCGCGGGGTTGATGGCCAGGGCCCGCTGCAGCAGCTCTCGAGCTTCGTCGCGGCGGCCGAGTTGCGCGTAGGCGAAGCCGAGGTTCTGGAGGGCAAGAAGGTTGGCAGGGTCGTACTTGAGGGCGAGTTCGAGCTCGGTGACGGCCTCGTTGATATCGCCCTTACGGCCATACACCGAGGCGAGGTTGGCGTGGGCCTCGGCGAAGTCGGGCTTGAGGGAGATGGCGCGGGTGAACTGCGTCTGCGCGTCGGAGAGTCTGTTCTGACGCCCGCAAATCACCCCGAGGCGGTTGTGGAGCTCCGCGTCCTCCTGCTCTTTGAGCGCACGTTCATACAGGCCGGCGGCGAGGTCGAGGCGATTCTGGTCGGTGTAGCGCGAGCCGACCTGGAGAACGCTCGCCGAGGACTCCTCCCCTATCCGCAGGGCCTGTTGATAGCACTCGTCCGCACGCGCGTGGTCCCCCTTCGCCCAGGCCGAGTCGCCCGCGACGAGGAGGTAGCGGGAGGCGATGAGACCTTGCTCTGCGCCGAAGCGGTACTGCTGGCGCGCGGGGTCAAAACGGAAGCGAAGATGGGGGGCGCGCTTCTGCCAGGCGTCCTGTTCGCCCTCAGGGACGACGCGGTAGATACAGCCCCACGGGATCTGGGCGAAGCCCGGCAGACTGCTCGCGGGCTGACGCTCAACGGCGTAGACGGCCTGGCCCTGCGCGAGGCGGTCGGAGAGGAAGCGCGGCTCCGGCGTGAGCGTCACCTGGTCGGCGGGGTGAACCGCGTTCTCGACAGTGGCGAGGCCGTGATCCAGGCGGGACCACAGTTCCACCTCCGGTGACCGGCCCTCAACGCGCGTGAGATAGAGAACCGAAAAAGCCGGGTTGGTGGCGGGGAGAATCAGCACGGACTCCTCGCCTACTGCGTCCAGCACGTCGAGGCCGTTGTCGGTGATGAAGCGCTGGCGGGAGAGGTCGTTGATGGCGAAGTTGGTGAGCAGCGCGAGCGCGGGCACGGCGAGTGCGAGGGGGGCGAGGCGGCGGTCGGCCAGCCACTGCAGCCCGAAGGCGATCCAGATCGCGAGCATCAGCGTGGCCGGGAGGTAATAGACGTCAATCTCCCAGGGGATGTCGTAGTTCACCGCCCAGATGACGGCGATAGCGAAGGCGAGCGCGGTGAAGATGAAGAGGCGGCGGTCGCGGCGCGCTAACACGATGGCCCCGCCGAGGGCCGCAACTGGACCGAGCCACCAGAACTCGTGCGGGAGGTCGCGGGCAAAGGTCGTCAGGTTCTCGATCACCTTGGGGAAGGGCAGGTGGAACATGCGGCCGCGGTACTGCTCGGCGGTGAGATAGCGCCACCAGTTGGCGAGTGTGCTCGGGTCGCCCCAGTTCAGCTTCGGGTGGGCGAGCGCGCGGAGCGGCGCGTAGAGGTGGAGGCTGAAGCCCGCCACCGCGAGCAGCACCGCGAGGCCCAGGGTGCGCCCGCGGGTGAAGACGCTTCGGTCGTGAGCCGCGAGGAAGTAGAGGTACGCGGGTAGGAGCAGCGCGTGGCTATAGTGCACCGTCATCCCCAGCCCGAAGGCCAGGGCGAACCAGAGCAGCCAGCGGTCGGCGGAGGGGGCGGGGCGACGGACCGGAGCCTCCTTCTGCTCGCGCGCGCGGTGCTT
>CAZUGW010000133.1:5181-8615 GCA_964620055.1 uncultured bacterium | reverse complement strand
TGGGAGGTCCGGGACGGGATCCGCGCCCACAGCAAGGGCATGGGCGATCTCCCGAGCGAGACCGGCCCGGCGACGTTGGAGGGGCGCGTGGTGCTGTACTCTGACCGGATCGCCTACATCAACCACGACATTGACGACGCCCTCCGCGCGCGGCTGATCACGGCGGAGTCGCTGCCGGCGGAGTGTCTCGAAGTGCTGGGTCGGACACACGGCCTCCGCATCACGACGATGGTGAGCGATGTGGTGGCGCATAGCCAGGACCGCCCGGAGATCATGATGGGCGACCGGGTGGTGAAGGCCACCAACTGCCTCAAGGACTTCCTGTTCGAGAACGTCTACCAGCGCGAGGAGCGCACGGCCGGCGAGAACGTCCGCATTGCGCGCACCCTCCGCAGCCTCTTCGGGTTCTACATGGAGCGCCCGGAGGAGTTCGCGGGTGGGCCGGAGGCGGCGGCGCGGGGGAGGAAGGCGCTGGCGCGCGCCGTGTGCGACCATGTAGCCGGGATGACGGACCGCTTCGCCAGCCAGCAGTTGGTGGAGCATTTCCTCCCGCAGCCCTGGCGGGACACTCGGTAACGCGACCCGCGGGCGCGTCAGGTGTCGAAATCACTGGCCTTACTGTGATGCGCAGAAGGTGAGTGAGAACCGGATTGTGACGCCTCGCGCCGTCCACAACCTGATCGCGATCACATTGTTCCTCTGCCTTGTCTCGTTCCCGCCGGCCGCCTTCGGCGCGGACGGGGCGGTCGGCTCGCGGGTTGCCATCACCCACCAGAGCGAGGGCGGATTCCTGGTGCAATCGCCCGAGTACACCGCCACCCTCGGTCCGGACGGGAACCTGCACTCCTTCCGGGTGGACGGCACGGAGCTGGTGGACGATCAGGTGGGCCTCTCGCTCGGCGCGTTCTACTACTACGCCGACTCCCCCGTGAAGCTCCCGACGTTGGTGAAGCGCGACGCCATCACCGTCGAGGCCACCGACGGGGTGCGCTCGGCCCGCTATTTCTTCGAGCGCGAGCAGATCAAGGTGGTGCTCAACAACACCGGCCCCGCCCCGATTCCGTACTACGTGGTGCTCTCTCCCGAGGTCACCATTGTCCGCAACCTGCAGACCGGCGAGGCCGCGGCCTCCCCCGCCAACGAACGGTGGTCCGACGTGTCCTTCCACACGAAGACCGGCGCCTTTCTCCGCCTCCAAGGCGGAAGCCGCGTCTGGGGACCGTGGCTGGGCCGACAGGTGTGGGAGGTGAGCCGCGTCGAGCCCGGGCGGCAGACCCGGATCATCCTCCAGGGCGGCCTGGGGGAGCAGCCGAAGGCGACGCTCGAGCAACTGGTCGGGGTGCGCGCCGACGTACTCGCTCTGGACGCGTTGGTCATGGACCCCGCGGCCATTGAGCTGGCCTCGTTGGTTGACAACCGCGCGGACGAGAGCCTGGAGGGACTGGTGTCCATGGAGCTCTCGGCCTGCCGTGGGGACATGGTGGTGCTCGCGTCGTCCCCGCTCAAACTTCCGGCGAAGCAAGTGTCGCGGATCACATTCCGGGCCAGAGTGGAGACGCCGGACTTCTACACCGCCCGCATCACCGTGACCGCGCAGGGCCGCGAGGTGAGCAAGGCGACCGCAGTGGCCGGCTACAGAGTAGACGAGATCGTACCCCGCGGGACGCGGCCGGCCGACTTCTCCGAATTCTGGCAGCGCCTGGTGGCCGAGGCCTCGAAGGACGCCCCCCAGCTCACCCTCCGGGCCGATCACGACCATACCCGGGCCGGCGTCGTGGCCTCGGTGGCCGACTACCCGGGACTGTCGGGCAAGGTGATTCACGGATGGTACCTCGTCCCCGAGCAGCCGGGGAAACACCCCGCGATACTCTACCTCTCGGGGTACGGGGCCAGGCCTATCGCGCCGCCGGTCTTCCTCGCGCAGCAGGGCTACGCGGTGCTGGCGATTGACGTGCGCGGCAACCCGGTGGACCGGCCGCGGGCCAAGCCCTTCGAGGACTACTGCACCGTCGGGATCGAATCGCCTGCCACCTATGTCTACCGCGAGATCGTGGGCCACGCGCTGCGCGGTCTCCAGGCGCTCTTCACCCGCGAGGACACCGACCCGGCGCGGGTGGCGGTCGTGGGTGTGAGCGAGGGAGGGGGAGTGGGACTGATTCTCGCCGCCTTGGACCACCGGGTGCGGGCGGTATCCGCCGACGCGCCCATGCTGGTGGACTTCCCGCTCTCGTTGCGCGGCGCGGCCTGGCCTTACGAGGAGATCGCGGGCGCGATGCGCAAAGACCCCGAGCACGCGGAGGCGATGGCGCGGACCCTCTCCTACTTCGATGTGGTCAACTTCGCCCCTGACGTGAAAAGCCCCAGCCTGATCAGCGTCGGGTTTCTCGACCAGGTAAGTCTGCCGGCCGCCGTCTATGGGATGTACAATCTCCTCGGCGGCCCCAGGGAGATCCGACCGTTCCCTCACGCCGGGCACGAGGGCGGGGGCCAGGAACTGTGGGCCTACAAACTGGCGTGGCTGGCGAAGCAACTCGCGCCGGAACCCACGCGGTAACCCGGAGCCATCCAGGTGTGCGATCTCGAGGGCGGCCGTCCCGACCCCACCTCCCGCAGCCAACTGCGCGCGCTCTTCCGCGCCCACGACTTCCGGCCTCGCCGCTCGCTGGGCCAGACCTTCCTCACCGACGCCAATATCGTCCGCAAGATCGTCTCGGCCTCGGGGATCGGCCCGGACGATCCGGTGTTGGAGATCGGCCCCGGGGCGGGGGCGATGACGCGGGCGCTGGTCAGCGTGGCCCGGCGCGTGGTGGCGATCGAGGTGGACCCGACGCTGGTGACGATCCTCCGGGAGACCGTAGGAGAGGCCGTGGAGGTGATCCAGGCCGACGTGCTGGAGGTGGACTGGCCCAACCTCTTGCAGGGCGAGGGCGCAGGGGGATGGAAGGTGGTGGCGAATCTACCGTACGCGATCACCGGCCCCGCCATCCTCAAGCTCCTCGACGCGCGGGACTGGATCGAACGGCTGACCATTATGGTGCAACTGGAAGTGGCGGAACGCCTCGTGGCCGTGCCCGGCTCCAAGACGCGCGGCCTTCCCAGCGTCCTGGTGCAGGCGGCGTGCGACGCGAAACTGCTGTTCCGCGTCCCCCCTACCTGTTTCTGGCCTGCGCCGCAAGTGGATTCCGCGGTGGTTTCGCTCCTCGTCCGCCGCCCGCCCCTCGTCCCGCCGCCCCTCGCACCGACCTTCCGTGGGATCGTGCGCGGGGCCTTCGGCACGCGGCGCAAGACCCTGGCGAACTCACTCTCCCACTCCTCAGACTTGGCCCTGAGCAAGGAGGCGGCGCACGGACTGGTGGCGCAGTGCGGCCTGGCCCCGGAGCGGCGCGCGGAGACCCTTACCGTGGACGAGTTCCTCTGCCTCGCCCAGCGGTACG
>CAZUGW010000133.1:3753-5171 GCA_964620055.1 uncultured bacterium | reverse complement strand
CCTCCACACCTGCGCCAAGGTCAACCTCTGCCTGCGCGTCCTCAGCCGCCGGCCAGACGGGTTCCACAACCTCGAGTCCGTGGTGCACGCCGTCGGCCTCTGGGATCGGGTGGACCTCACTGACCTGGGGCCTGGGGAAGGGATTTCCATCGCGGTAGAGGGGGAGGAGGCACCGACCGACGAGACCAATCTCTGCTGGAAGGCGGCGCAGGCGCTGGCCGAGCGGTCGCGCACCGCGCGCGGCGTGGCCATCTCGCTCCACAAGGGCATCCCCGCCGGGACGGGTCTGGCTGGCGGCAGCAGTGACGCGGCCGCCACGCTGGTGGGCTTGGCGAAGCTGTGGGGATTGACGCTGCCGCGGGAGGAGATGCTCTCCCTGGCTGCGCAGGTGGGCTCGGACGTGCCGTTCTTCCTGCTCGGTGGCTGCTGCCTGGCCCTGGGGCGGGGGGAGAAGCTGGAGCCGCTGCCCTCCGTCTCCCTGCCCCTGGTGGTGGTGGTCCCGGAGCGCCGCGTGCCCACCGCGAAGGCCTACGCCGCCCTCCGGCGCGGCGCGTCGCTGGGCCGGCGCAAGACGCTGACGGGGGCGACGCGCCGGGCGATAGAGGCGGTGAAGTCCGGCGACCCCGCCGCGGTGGCGGCGGCCCTGCACAACGACTTTGAGGCCGTGGAAATGCTGGCGGTGACAGAGTCGCTGGAGGCGAAAACGGCGCTCACAGAGGCGGGGTGCCTGGGCGCGCTCTTGTCGGGAAGCGGATCAGCCGTGTTCGGAATTGCACCCGACCAGGCCGCGGCCGGGAGTATCGCCGCGCGTCTGCGGGAACGCTGGGGTTGGGTCAGCATCGCACCAACAGTCGCGGCCGGAGAGTGTATGATGGTGCCCCACGAAGTGGCGGAGGCGCGGGAACCGTGATAGACGCGGTGGTGCTTGCGGGTGGGATAGACAGGGGGGAGTTGGCGGCCCGGACCGGCGTGCCGTACCGCCCCTTGTTGGAGGTCGCGGGCAAGCCGATTATCTTGCACGTCCTGGCCGCGCTGGGGGCGACGTCGAGCATAGATCGCGTCGCCCTGGTGGCGCCGGAGCCGGTGCTGGAGGCCGCGGACGAGTTGATGGTGGACTTCCGCGTCCCCGCGGGGGACAGCTTCTTGGACAACCTGCTCGCGGGCGTTGGGACCATGGCCTGCGAGCATTCCGCCTCCCCGCCGAGCCACGTGCTGGTGATCACGGGCGACCTGCCCCTGATTACCCCCGCGGCGATAGACGATTTCGTGGATCGCTCCCTCGGCGCCTACGCCGATGTTACCTACCCCATCATCCCCAAGGCCTTCTCCGAGCGCAAGTTCCCAGAGGGGCGAAGGACTTACGTGCGTCTTCGGGAGGGCGTGTTCACGGGCGGCAACGCCGTGGTGATGACGCGGGT
>CAZUGW010000133.1:0-3734 GCA_964620055.1 uncultured bacterium | reverse complement strand
GAAGCGAGCAAAGACCTCATCGGGCGGCTCTACGCCTACCGCAAGAACCCCCTCAAACTCGCCACGCTGCTCGGTCCGGGGTTCATCCTCGGTCTCATTCTCGGGCGACTGACGATCCCCGCACTCGAGCGCCGCGCCAGCGCGATTGCCGGTGCGCGGGTCAGGGCGCTGGTGAGCGAGTACCCGGAGCTCGGGTTCGACGTGGACAAGCTGGACGACCTCCTCCTCGCCCGCGACGTCGCTGCCGGCGTGATGGCGCGGGAGCAGTAGGAGCGCGTAACCGCGCGCGACCCTTACGCCCGCAGTATCTCCTCTCCCGAGATCAGTGCGACGCCCTCCCGCGCCGACAGCGACCGCAATTCGTCCGTGAACCCGGAGAGGGAGAACAGGGCGAACCGTGGGTTCTGATGTAGGTCCGGCGGCAGGTCCGCTGCCCGCGCGCGAAGGTCGCGCAGCACATTCACCCCGACCGGGGACTTCCACCACTTGCACTCGCCGAGGAGCGTCTGGCGCGCGCCACCCGCGGCCAGTTCGGCCACCACGTCCACGTCGTAGTCGCCGGTCCACATCCTCCCGACGCGCAGCGGTGTGCCGCCGTGCGCCTCCGCCCATCGGTATAGGACGTATTGGCGACAGACCTCCTCAAACACCAACCCGAGATGCGTGTCGAGGTGAGGGCGGATTAGCTCGCGCCATACGGTCTCGCCCTGTCCGGCCTGGATGAGGCTCTGGTGTGGAAGGATGAACCGACACCAGAAGGAGACGAAGGGATCGGCGGTCACGTAGAGGCCGCGCTTGCTCTTCTCCGGATTGCGTTCGGTGAATGGCGCCTCGCGGCGCACTAGCCCCAGTTCCCGCAGCGTCCCGAGATACCGGGGGACGGCTGTGGTCGGCATCCCGGCGCGGGTCGCGATCTCGGTGACCCGCGTCGCCCCGCCGGCCACGGCCTTGAGCACGCTGAGGTAGGTGGCGACCTGCGTGAGCTCCAGGCGCAGCAGGAAATGCACTTCGTCGTAGAGGAACCCCTGCGGCTGGAGCGCCTCCTGCAGCAGGTTCGACTTCAACGTGCGGCCCGCCTCGAAGCGCTCCAGGTAGGCCGGGATCCCTCCCAGGATCCCATAGGCCGTGAGGCGGTCGCGCCCCGACCACGTCGGGAAGAAGCGCGCGGCGTCCCAGGGGAGGAGCGGGCCGAGCCGAGACTGCCCGGTTCTGCGCCCGAAGAGGGGCGACCGCTCGGCCAGCACGTCGCGCTCCATGAAGCTGATCTGCGAGCCGCATAGCACCAGGAGCAGCCGCGACGACTTGCCTGCGGCGTCCCACCACTGCTGAAGGATGGACGGCAGCGCCGGGTTGTCCTGGCAAAGATACGGGAACTCGTCCAGCGCCACGACGAAGCGCCGCCCCTGCGTCGCCTGGGCGAGGTACCCCAGCGCGGTCTCCCACGAGTTGAACCGAAGCGACTCGAGCAGGGGATCGGGATAGGCTCGGGCCAGGGCCTCGCGAAACTGCTCGAGATTGTCAGATTCGCGCACCTGCGAGGCCTGAAAGTAAACGTGCGGCTTATCCTTGCCGAACTCGCGCAGCAGGGCCGACTTCCCCACACGCCGGCGGCCGTAGAGCACGAGCAGCTCCGGCTGGCCGGCCTGGTAGCGGCCGTTGAGCCAGGCAAGTTCTTGCGCGCGGTTCACGAACATCACGCCTCCTCCATAGTTATACTCTGGATTATTATAATCTAAAGTATAATCTTTCCAGCATCGGAAGTCAAACGGACGCGGCGACCGTTCCCGGCCCGCCGTTGGTCACCGAATGGCAAGTCTTTGTCAACGAACGGACATTCCCGACAGCAGGGAAGTGACGCCCCCTCCCAGTATCTTTCACCCGCGACTTGTCTCGGGGGCAAGTCCGCGGCGAGGGAGGTGAGGCCTGGCATCCATTTCCGTTGCACCCGCAGTACCATTCCACCGAGAGGGAGGGAGAATCAGTGCGAAAAGCTGTGCTGTGGCTGGTCGTACTGGGTTGTCTGACGTTGCTGTGCGGGGTGGCGCAGGCCACCGAGTACCATGTGGGCTCCGGCCAGCAGTACGCGACCATGAACGCGCTGCTGTCGGCCGTGACCCTGACCGACAACGACATTGCCTGGGTGCATCCGGGCACGTATGGCAGCTTCACCGTGAGCTCAGGCGGGGGCAGTTCCCAGGCCACCGCGGCGCAAATCCGCGCCTATGACATCAACAACAAGCCGATCTTCAGCGGCGGGACCAACACCATCCAGATCTCGAGCCTCGGCAAGTGGTACAAGCTCATCGGCATCGAGCAGAAGAGCTCGACCTATCGCGGCATTTTCCACCTCTGCGGGAATCTGGTGATCCAGAACTGCTATGTGCACAACAACGCGGAAGATGGGATCATGTCCGGGATGTGCAACACCCGCGACGCCAATCCCGGCACCCTGATCGTGGAGAACTGCGAGGTCGCCTATAACGGCAGCGGTACGCAGTACCACCAGTTCTACCTTCAGGAATACTCGACTCAGGTGCGCTACGTTTGGATCCACAACTCCACCGGCGGTATCATGTACAAGGACCGCAGCCGCACCTCCGTCGTCGAGTACAACCTCATGGAGCAGGCCTCCACCGGCTCCGGCTCCGTGCAGTTCTGCGGCTGGGACGACGTCGAGATGCCGGATGTCGTCAAGACCTCGACCATGACCGGCAACATCGTCACCAAGAACGGCGGAGGCAATGCCTGGCTGTTCGTGCGCAACGAGCCGGACGAGGGCGCCACGCCCGGTCACGTCCAGCCGGCCTACCTCTATCTCTACAACAACAGCTTCTATACCGAGGCCCACACCGGGCCCATGCTGGCCGGCGATGACCGCAGCATCATCGCCGCCCACAACAACATCTTCCACTCCACCACCTGCACGTACATGATTGATAAGGTGGACACCGCCAGCACCTACGGTACGGTGCAGACCAGCTATAACAACTGGATCAAGAGCACCATCAGCAAGCCCGCGGCCTTCACGAACAGCGTCACTGGCACCGCCCCGGGCTGGGTGAGCACCGCCTGGTCGGGCGGAGATTTCCATCTCACTTCCGGCTCGCAATGCATCAACGCCGGCCGCAACGGCCTCACCGTCGTGCCTAACAAGGAGTACGTGCAGCCCTGCAACTACACCACGCGCACCAGCGACGGCTCCATTGACATCGGCGCCTACGAGTACGTCGGCGCGGGCAGCGCGCCCGTCGCCAACTTCACCGGCAACCCGACCAGCGGCTATGTCCCGCTTACGGTGGCCTTCACTGACTCCTCCACCAACACCCCGACCTCCTGGTCGTGGACCTTCGGTGACAGCGGTACGAGCACCGCGCAGAACCCGAGCCATGTCTATAACAGCGCGGGCAGCTACACGGTGGCCTTGACCGCGACCAACTCCTACGGCAACAACACCAACACCAAGACCAACTACATCACCGCTAACACCCCGCCTCCGGCCCCGGTCGCCAACTTCACCGGCACGCCCACCAGCGGCACGGCGCCCTTGGCGGTGAGCTTCACCGACACCTCGACGAATACCCCGACCTCCTGGTCGTGGACCTTCGGTGACAGTGGCACCTCTACCGTCCAGAACCCGAGCCACACCTACAACAGCGCGGGTTCGTATGCCGTCGCCTTGACCGCGACCAACGCGGGCGGCAACAACACCAACACCAAGACCAACTACATCACCG
>CAZUGW010000132.1:6761-8621 GCA_964620055.1 uncultured bacterium | reverse complement strand
ACCTTCTCGCCAAGCGCGACGGTGGCCAGTCCGACCTACAAGCCGCCCGTGAACACGAGCGGCGCATCTATCATCCGCAAGCTGACGGTGACCGCGACCTGCAAGTGGCAGTCGCCCTGGGTCTCAAGCAGCGCCAGCGTCAGCATCACTCAGGCCTCAAGGTAGAGGGCCAGGGCCTGGTTCCGACGCGTCTGGGATCACTCCCGGGGCCTTCCCGCCTCCCGAGGCGGGGCGGCCCCGTCTTTGGCCACGCCGCTCCGGCGGGGCGGCCGCCGTCTTCGAAGCAGAGGTGATTCGTCCTGTCTAGAGACTCACCTGGCTTCTAGGATGCTCGTGCAGCCTCTCTCGTGGTATTCTCGGCACTTGCTGATACCCCTATTGCGGGAGGCTACCGGAGAGGGAGAAGGGCGTCGAAGGAGGGCTGGCTGTGGTCGGAGCCGGGGTCATGCTCCGGCTGCGGGGCCGCCTCGGGCGCGGTCGCCCGGCGGGAGGAGGCGGAGGGGTGTGTGTATCAGGTGGCGGTGGAGCAGGCGGAGCGGTATCGGAGGGAGATTTGAGAGGAGAGAGGTGAAAGGTGAGAAGGGAGGAGAGGGATTAGACGCAGATGAACCCTTCGCTTCGCTCAGGGCAGGCTGCGGATGGACGCAGATGTAAGGGCAAAGGCCATCGGCGGGGTTCGGTGACCGCGCCCTGTTGTGAGTGGTGTGATGCAAACTCAGGCCCAACGTGCGGGAGGCTTTCCCCACGCGTGTCGCGTTTCCGTACCATCTACTCACTTCCGCCTCAATCCGTCTGCGGCTCGTTCACACGGCAAGCCAACCATCCCGACGAGTCTGCTCGGGAGCGCCCGAGCCGGGAATGATGACGGTGTGGAGGTCGAGATGGCACTGAAGGCGAGGTTGACGTTGATTGCGGTGGTTGGGCTGCTGCTGGTGGCAGCGAGCGTGGTGTACACGGGGAACGTCCCCTGGCCCGCGCAGGCGCAGGCAGCGACCAGCGGCCAGGCAGTTTCCTCCGGTGGCGGCTCCTGCGGAGCGGGAGGTGGAAGCTGCAGCGCGGGCAAGAAGGAAGGAAGCAGTTGTTCTGCTTCTGGAGGCTCTAGTTGCGGTGCAGGGAAAGAGGCCGGCATAGGCGCGGCTTCGAGGCCCGGCAAGAGTGGGGTAAAGACCGCAGGCGTGTCCGCGGTTCCGAAGAAGGAAACCCATTGCGCCCCGCTGACCGCCGCAGCACCGGAATGGAAGCAGGCGAAGGTGGAGGCCTGCGCGAAGCGGCATGCCGAGGGAAGGGCCAAGCTGCAGGCGGCCAAGGCGATGACCGGGAAGGGGTCGGTGAAGGCGAAGGTCGCGGTCGCGAAGTAGGTAGGCCGAGGAGTCGAAGAGGCGAGGAGGCGAACGGCGGAATCGGGCGCACTGCGGTGCGCCCGAACGTTTTGGTGGCGGGCGTAGGCACGCCCGCCCTACAGCTCGGTCGGAATGTCGGCCACGCGCGGGACGCAGACGCGCAGTTCGTCCTGCAGCTTCCTGGTCATCCATTTCACCGCGGGCCAGCCGCCGTCGCCCTGGAGGAAGAGTGGGGATTTCATGTAACCCAGGCTGACCCCGGTGATCCCGGGTTGCTGTTTGCCGCCGGCGCGGTTGGCGAGGAGCATCCAGGTGGAGCCGTCGGGGGCCTGACCTTCGAAGCCGCGGTGCATGAGGGCCAGCCCGCCCAGTTCGTCGCTCCACCAGGCGAGGGAGTGGAAGCAGCCGCAGGAGCTGTGCGGGAACTCGCGCACGGAGTGGAGGAGGACGCGCGTCATGCGCCCTTCGGTGGCCCGGCTCACGAACGCGTTGAGGCCCTCGTACTCGCCCTTGACAGGGT
>CAZUGW010000132.1:0-6751 GCA_964620055.1 uncultured bacterium | reverse complement strand
GATTTCGGTGCAGCAGTTTTCAGGGCGGCCGCGCCGCCGCCAGGGGCGGCCGGAACTGAGGCTCATGTAGCGCGCCCCGACCAGCATCTCGGTCCAGCGCCGCCCGCACATGGGGTTGCGGAGGGGGTGCACGAGGCAGAGGTGCTCGCGGCTGAACGGGGCGCAGGACTCGCAGCCGTAGACGACGGTCATCTCGGCCTCGCGCCAGCGGCGCAACTCCACGTCGCGCTGCTCGCGGGCGGCGCGGACCTCGGCGGCCGCCGGCCCCGGATCGGATAGCACGGTCACGTTGACCGGGCCGAGGCGGGGGTACTCGAGCCGCAGGCCGCGGCGTATCACCTCCGCCATCTGCTCCGCGGTCGGGCCATCCTCGCCCGCGAAAGCCAGCGTCAATGGGTCGGTTGATTCCACGTGCAGGCCCTCAAGCAGATTCAGGTACTCCAGCGCCGCCGCCTCCAGTTCCACCGCGGCCGGGGCGTCGAGCGTATCGTCGTTCACGGTCACGAGGAGGCCGATCTCGCTCGCGAGTTCACGACTCACGGAGACGCCCTCCTCGGCCTCGCCGCGGCGCAGGAAGAAGAAGCTATTCTGCGTGCCCCCGAGCGTGCGCGCGGGCTCGAACTTTTGGTGGGCGTGGGCCGGGTTGGCATACTCCGGCAGGGCGGAGAGAGGGTCGGTCTGGGAGTGGATGCGGAGGTTCTCGAACTGGGCGCAGGCCGCCACCGCCTCCTCGGGGGAGCTGATCTCGACCCGGTCGCCGATCTCCCAGGGGAAGCCGGGCGTGACCACGGCGCGCATTCCCAGGCGCATCAGCGAGAGGCAGAGCAGGGACTCCACCTCGCCCATCCGGCCGGTCACCACCAGCACGCCGGGCCCGTGGTCCTCGACAAAGTGGCCGAGGTCGTGGCGCTCGCCGGGCTGCACATCGCTGTAGAGCAGTGCATAACGCGCGAGAAGCTGGGCGAAGTAGATGGAGGAGGTCTCGCGCTCGCCCAGAAAGCGGCCGAGCTCGATCCCCCGCCGGGTGGGATAGACCAGGAAGTTGGCGTCGTGGAACGCGGCTGCGTACCCCTCCTGCCCGTCGCCCATCAGCAAGGCCCAACCGGCGCGCCACTTGATGCCAGTGAACACCATCCCGCGGAACGTGCCGTCGGGGAGGAAGTACTGCTCGCGGTCCGCCTGGGCGGATTCCACCGCTTCCGCGGCGGAGAGCACGATCCAGGCGGCGTGATGCGGCTCGGCCTCGGTGGCCTCCAGGTGGGCGGCGCCCTGGCGGAGGCGGTCGGGGTCGGGCGGCGCGTTGAAGAGCACCTGGTTCACGGGGAAGGGGAACTGCGTGGGCGCGAAGGGCACAGCCGTGTCCGGCAGCGAGGCGATGAGAGCTTGCAGGCCAGGGATCATCCGGATCCTCCACGGAAATAAACGCGGCGGGGGTTGCCGCGGCTGAGGCATGGTAGCAGATAATCGGGCGGAGGGCTAGAACAGCGCGCGGGCGAAGGCGGCCGTGGCGTCGCCGGCCTTGTTCAGGATCGGAGTCGGATAGAGCAGGCCCAGCACCAACACAACGCAGATCACGACGGCCACCGCCGCGGCCGTCCGGACCTTGATCGTGGGCCGCCCCTCGACGGGCTCGATGTACATGGCGCGGGCGACCATCAGATAGTAGTAGAGCGATACTACGCTCGCCAAGACGCCGATGAATACCAGGCCGTACTGCCCGCTGCGAATCGCCGCCCAGAAGACGAACATCTTGCCCCAGAAACCCGAGAGCGGCGGAATCCCGCCCAGGGAGAGCAACAGCAACAGCAGCGCGAAGGCGAGGACCGGGTTGCGGCGGCTCAGCCCGTTGTAGTCCGTGATCTCGTCACCGGTCCCGGCGGCCCCGACGATGCTCACGATGAGGAAGGCCCCGAGGTTGGTGAAAAGGTACTGGAACAGGAAGAAGGTGGTAGCCAGCATTCCCAACGATGACAACGAGGCGATGCCGACGAGGGCGTAACCGGCCTGGGCAATGCCGGAGTAGGCCAACATGCGCTTGATGTCGCGCTGGGGGATGGCGAGCAGGTTGCCGACGATCATGCTCATCGCCGCGAGGATGGCGACGACGCTCACCCACACGTTGTTGGCCATCCCGATAGGCCCGAGGAAGACGCGCATCAGCGCGACGAAACCGGCCGCTTTGGAGGCGGTGGAAAGGAAGGCGGTGACGGGGGTGGGCGCGCCCTGGTAGACGTCGGGCGCCCACATATGGAAGGGGACCGCGGCGATCTTGAAGGCCAGCGCCGCCAGCACCAGCAGGCCGCCGGCCAGCAGGCCGGGGGAGGCGGCGGGGGATTGCATCAGGTTGAGGAAGAGCGTCGCAAAGCGCGTGGTCCCGGCGCTGCCATAGATGAGGCTGACGCCGTAGATATAAACCGCGGAGGCGGTGGCGCCGAGGATGATGTACTTCAGGCCGGCCTCGCTGGAGCGGGGGCGGTCCTTGGCGAAGGCCACCAGCACGTAGAGGCTCAGGGTGGCGAGCTCGATGCCCAGGTAGAGCGTGAGCAGGTCGCCGGAGGAGGCCATGAGCATCATGCCGAGGGCGGAGAAGAAGAGCAGGGCGTAATACTCGCCGGCATTCCGGAAGCGGTCCGCGGCGAACTCCGCCGAGCCGATGGAGGCCACGCTCACGCCGAGCAGGAAGATGACCTTGAACATCAACCCCAGCCGGTCCACGATCACCGCGCCGCGCCAGAGGTGCAAGGGGTGCGCCAGGCCGGTCCATTCCAGGGCCAGGACGGCGACCAGCGCCGCGGCGAGCGCGCCGCTCACCCAGCCCAGCCAGCGGCGATCGCCGCGGGGCGCGAACAGGTCCAGCACGATCACCAGGAGGGCCGCGCCCAGGGTCAGCAGTTCCGGTTTCAGTTGGAGGAAGTCCGCCATACGGGTCCTCTAGCGGAGCAGCGGCCCTAGACTGCCGCTGATCAGATTCGTCAGCCAGGACGGGTAGAGGCCGATCACGATCAGCAACCCGCCCAGAATCCACAACGTCACCCATTCCGTGGTGCGTGCGGTGGTGAGTGAGCCATACTTCTCTTCATCGAAGTGCCCGGTGAAGATGCGTTGCACCACCCGGAGCACGTAGGTGGCGGTGATGACGATGGCGATCACCGCGCCGATGGCGTAGATGGGGAACAGCACCGGGTAGACGCCGGCGAGGCCGCCGGCCACCTTCGCCCGGAACGTGCCCAGGAAGACGAGCAACTCCGCCACGAAGCCGCTGGTGCCGGGCAGGCCGAAGGAGGCGAACCCGCCGATGGCAAAGGCGATGGCCACCCCGGGCATCCGCCAGGCGAACCCGCCCATGGCGGTGATGTCCCGGGTGTGGGACTTCTCGTAGACCAGGCCCACCAGGGCGAAGAAGAGGCCGGTCATCATCCCGTGGGAGATCATCTGAAGCACGGAGCCGGTGAAGGCCACCTCGTTGTAGGCGGCCAGACCGAGCATCACGACGCCCATGTGGCTGACGCTGGAGTAGGCGATTACGTACTTGAGATCGCGCTGCCCCATGGCCACGTAGGAGCCGTAGAGGATGTTGATCATGGCGATGCCGCCGACCAGCCAGGCCCAGTAATGCGCCCCTACCGGCAACGCCCCGTAGCCCACGCGCAGGAGACCGTAGGCGCCCAACTTCATCAACACGCCGGCATGGAGCATGGAGACCGCGGTGGGGGCGGAGGCGTGGCCGTCCGGTGACCAGGTGTGCAGGGGCCAGATACCGGCGAGGATGCCGAAGCCGATGTAGAGCAGGAAGAAGGCGACGATCTGGAAGGGCCCGCTATAGCCGGCCTGCGACAGCAGGGCCAGGTCGAAGGTGCGGTGCGTCCCCGGCGGCAGGGTGGCGGCGAAGTACATCCCCAGCATCCCCACCAGCATGAAGGCGCTGCCCACGAGCAAGTAGAGCGTGAGCTTCATCGCCGAGTACTCTTTTGGCCCGGTCCCCCAGATACCGATCAGCAAGTACATCGGCAAGACGGCGATCTCATAGAAGAGGAAGAAGAAGAACAGGTCCTGGGAGACGAAGACGCCGAAGACCCCGGTGACCAGGAGGAGGAGCAGCGCGTAGAACTCCTTGGTCCGCTCGGTGACGGTCCAGGAGGCGAAGACGCCGCAGAAGATCACCAGGGAGGTGAGCAACACCAGGGCAAGGCTGATCCCGTCGGCCGCGACGTAGTAGGCGATCCCCGCCCCCGGCACCCACTCCAGCCGGTCCGCGAACTGCCGGCCTTGGAGATGGTTGGCCATATAGAAGTAGCAGAGCCAGATCGAGAGCACCAGGGTGATGCTCCCCGCCGCGGCCCCGATCAGCCGCACCGCGAGCAGGTTCTTGCGCGGCGTGAGCATGATGAGCACGGCCGCGACCATGGGGGCGAGGGTGATGATGGTCAGGGGATGTGGAGGCAGAAACATGACTTACCTCCCCCATCCGTTGAACATCATGCTATCACGCGTCACTAGCGCGAGCAGGCTGGCGATCACGCCGAGCACGAGCACGGCGACGTAGAACTGCATCTGACCCGTCTGCAGCAACCGCAATCGCGTCCCCGCCCGGCCGCACAGCCAGGCGACGCCGTTCACCATCCCATCCACCACGTGGCGGTCAAACCAGGCGGCCAGGATGGCACCGGTCATCACCACCTGGGTGGCGAAGATCTCCCAGGCCCGGTTGCAGTACCAGGCGTTCTTCAGCAGAGCGTAGACCGCGGGGAAGCGCCGGTTGAAGGCGGCGGGGGAGACCAACTGCCGGGCATAGGCGGCCCAGGCGAGAGCGATGCCGCCCAGCGCGGCGGCAATCGAGAGCCCCATCACCAGATAGGAGACCGCTTCGCCCGCGCCCTCCGCGGGGAACAACCCGGCGAACCCGTGGCCCGTGCCCGGCACCGAGTGCTTCATCCAGGCGCCCGCGATCACGGCCAGCGTGCCGAGGATCACCAGCGGCCCGGCCATCACCCACGGCGATTCGTGCGCGTGGTGGGCCTGCTCCGTGCGCGGCGTGCCGCCGAAGGTCAGGAACCACAGCCGGAAAACGTAGAATGCAGTAATAAACGCGGAGAGCAGCCCCAGCGCGAAGAAGACCAGGTGGCCCGGGGTATGGGAGAACCAGGCCGCGGTCAGAATCTCATCCTTGCTAAAGAAGCCCGCAAAGGGCGGCACCCCGGCGAGGGCCAGCGCGCCCGCAAGACAGGTCAGGGCGGTGATGGGCATGCGCTTTCGCAGCCCGCCCATCTCCCACATATTGTTGGTGTGCACGGCGTGAATCACGCTCCCCGCGGTGAGGAAGAGGAGGGCCTTGAAGAAGGCGTGGGTGGTGAGGTGGAAGACGCCCGCGGCGTACCCGCCTACGCCCAGCGCCATCATCATGTAGCCGAGTTGGCTCACCGTGGAGTAGGCCATCACCCGCTTGATATCGTTCTCGGCCACGCCCATGGTCGCCGCCAGGAACAGGGTCACCGTCCCGATCAGCGCCACCACGAACAGCGCATCCGGCGCGATGGCGAAGAGGAAATAGGTCCGCGCCACGAGATACACGCCGGCCGCCACCATGGTGGCGGCGTGGATGAGGGCGCTCACCGGGGTCGGACCCTCCATCGCGTCCGGCAGCCAAATATGGAGCGGGAACTGGGCGCTCTTCCCCATTGCCCCGGAGAAGATCAGCAACGAGACCAGGGTGGCCGTGGCGACGGCGATGTGCCCGGTCGCGGCCCGGTGCGCCAGGGTGGTGAATTCGAAGCTCGCGCCCGGCAGATTGGAGAGCACGAGGATTCCGGCCAGGAACCCGAGGTCCCCGAACCGCGTCACCACGAAGGCTTTCTTCGCCGCCGCGGCCGCGGCGGGCCTGCGATACCAGAACCCGATCAACAGATAGGAGCAGATGCCGACCAGTTCCCAGAAGATGTAGGTCTGGGCGAGGTTGTTGGAGATCACCAGCCCCAGCATGGAGCCGCTGAACAGGGACATGTAGGCGAAGTAGCGGCCGTAGCCGGTCTCACCCTTCATATATCCGATAGAGTAAATCTGCACCAGCAGGCTGACCGTGCAGACCACGATCAGCATCACCGCGGAGAGATAGTCCACCAGCACGCCGAGGTCGAGGGAGAGCGCTCCCACCGACAGCCACGGGAGGGTCACCTCGAGCGGGGTTCGTTGCGCCGCCGCGGTCAGCAGGGCGCGCACGGACAGCCCGAGCGACCCGAGCAGGGCGAGGAGGATGAAGACGGGCGCGATCCGCTCATCGCCCTTGCGCGTGGCGAGGGCGGCGATGGCCAGGAAGGCCAGCAGCGGCAACCCAGGGATGAGGAAGAACTCGTAACCCTGAAGCACCGCGCTACCCCTTCATCAGGTTGATCTGATCAACGTTCACGGTCTTGAACCTGCGATAGACGCTGAGGATGATGGCGAGGGCGACCGCCGCCTCCGCCGCGGCGAGGGTGATCACGACGATGGCGAACACCTGGCCCTCCATGGGCTGGCCGCCGTGGTAGCGCCAGAAGGCGACGAAGTTGATGTTCGCCGCATTGAGCATCAGCTCGATGCCCATCAGCACCGCGATGGCGTTCCGGCGCACCAGCACCGCGGTCAGGCCGATCGCGAACAGCAACATACTGACGATAAGATAACCCTGAATGGAGGGGACCAGGGGAGTCTCGATCATTCCCTTGGCTCCGAGCGCACGATGACGATAGCGCCGACCATCGCCACCAGCAGAATCACC
>CAZUGW010000131.1:0-8666 GCA_964620055.1 uncultured bacterium | reverse complement strand
ACCAACCCCATTCTCCGGGTGCGATACGCCCGCGCGCTACTGGAGAGCGACCAACTCGAGACGGGCGTGGCGGAGCTGGAGCGCGCCGTGGAACTCGCCGACGCCGACAGCAAGCAACTCGTCGCGGACATGGCGGCGGAGGCGAGACAGGAGTTCCTCAGCTTCTGCCCGGCCTGCCAGGCCCCCAACCCCGAGGCGGCCAAGGCCTGCCGTCAGTGTCTCAAGCCGTACAGCCGCAGTCCGTTCCTGCGGATGGCGCTGTGGGTGGCGAGGCCGGTGCTGAGGAGGGGGCAGGGATGATCACTTCGCCACCTCCGCCCGCTCACGGCGCGCGCAGCTCGGGCCGGAACCCGGCGACGCGGCTGAGTGGGGCCTTCAGCACCTCAGGAAGCAGGCCGCTGTCTGCGATGGCACGCATTTCCCAGTAATAGCGCGCGCAGAGGCGCACGTAGTCGTCCTGTCCGAAGAGGCGCCGCGCGTTCCCCGATGGCTCCGGCGCGGACAGATGCGCGCGGCTCTCCGGGCGCCAGCGCGGCTGTCCCATCACCTGCTCTGCGAACCAGAACGCGAAGCCCTCATCCCACCAGACGGGGAGCCTGGTCTTGCGGTAGCGGGCGCGCAGCAGCACATGCGCATACTCATGGGCGAGGATGTAGGCGAGGTAGGGCTCCTGCTCGAGAATCGGGAACGCGAGCGCCGTGACGAGCGGAAGCGGCGCGGGCCGGGGCCACTGGAGGATGATGACGGGAGGGACGCTGCGGTTATAGCCGAGGGCGACGCCGCCCATGTTCGGCCACATCGCCCGCATGCGTCGCGCGAGGAGTCGCTGTATAACGACCGCGGTTCCGATCATCCCCACGGTCAGCCCACAGACCACGAGACAGAAGAGATAGATGAACTGGGGCACCTCCTGACGCAAGACGATACCCACGGCAGTGGCGGCCAGGCCGAGGAGGAGAGGCAGGTCCGCGACGCGGTAGTACTCGCGGGCGGGCGGGGGCGCGGCACTCACGATCACACGAAGCGGACGGGCGGCCATGCTGGCGACCTCCTGGCCCTTGCTTCGCACCACCGGCAGGAGACGCGCGAGGGCCTCGGCCACGTCGCGGTACTCTTCCACGAACCGGATCTCGTCTCGTCCGACACGGATACGCAGCATGACTGGTCCAGCACCTCTCCTGGCTGATTCGCCTTCGTTGCTCCGATGCCCTCCTGCGTCGCGCCGCGCTCACCCACGCGGGCCGGCCAGCGACAGCCCGCGCTCGATTGCGAGAGGAAACGCGCGCTCCCGGCGGTATAACAGCCGAGAATCATGTGCGAGGGAAGGGCGATGGACCTCAACCTCCGTATCGCCGGCGCGGCCGGGCAGGGCGTGGAGACGATGGGCGAGTTGCTCACCGACACCTTCGCCAGCCTCGGCCTGCACGTCTTCACGACGCAGACCTACATGTCCCGCATCCGCGGTGGGCTGAATTGGTTTGACATTCGCGTCGCCGATCGCGAACTGTTCGCGGGGCGGGAGCGGGTGGACCTGCTGGTCGCGCTACGGCCGGAGGCGGTAGACTTTCTGAGCAAGGACCTGGCGGAGGGCGGGCTGGTGCTGTTCGGAGGGGCCGCGCGGGAGGGACTGATCGCGATTGATTTCGAGGGGGTGGCGAAGGAGCTGACCGGCTCGACGGTGATGGCGAACAGCGCCGCCGCGGGGGCGGTGCTGGCGATGCTGGGGTACGAGCTCGCACCGCTCTTCTCGCGGCTGGAGGCCGTCTTCCTCGGGAAGAAGGGCCGCGAGGTGGTGGAGGCGAATGTGCGCTGCGCGCAGCGCGGCGCGGAACTGGCCGCGCCGTACGCGGGCCGGTTGAAGGCCCCCGCGGGCGTGGGTGCGTCATCTTTCGCCATCAGCGGGAACGAGGCCATCGCCTATGGCCTCGCCGCGGCCGGGGTGCAGTTCGTCGCCGCCTATCCCATGACCCCAAGCACGGGGATCTTCACCACCCTGGCCGAGATCCACGAGGAGTACGGAATTCTCGTCGAACAGGCCGAGGACGAGATCGCGGCGATCAATATGGTGCTCGGCGCGGCTTACGCCGGCGCGCCCGCGGCCTGCATGACCAGCGGCGGCGGGTTCGCGCTGATGGTGGAGGGCGTGGCCCTGGCGGGGATGCTGGAACTGCCGGCGCTGATCGTGCTCGGCCAGCGCCCCGGCCCGGCCACCGGCCTGCCGACGCGCACCGCGCAGCAGGACCTGCGCTTCGCGCTCCACGCCGGGCATGGCGAGTTCGCGAAGGCGCTCTACGCCCCCGGCACGCCGCAGCAGGCCTTTGCGCTGGCGCGAGTGGCGCTGGAGACCGCGCACAAGTACCAGACGCCCGTGATTATGCTCACCGATCAGTTCTTAGCAGACATGCGGAAGAACATGGCGCCTCTCGACACCACGCTGCGCCCCATAGATCGCCACGTCCTCCTCGACCCGCCGGAGGATTACCTGCGCTACGCCATCACCGACTCCGGCGTCTCGCCGCGCGCCCTCCCCGGCGGGCCGGCCCTCGTCATCGTGGACTCGGATGAGCACACTGAGGACGGGCACATCACGGAGGACCTCGGGGCGCGGGTGCGGATGCAGGACAAGCGGATGCGCAAGGTGGAGGGGATGCGCGCGGAGGTCTTGCCCCCGGAGTGGTATGGGCCGGAGGAGGCCAAGGACGTGCTGGTGTGCTGGGGCTCGACCTATGGGCCGTGCCGGGAGGCGGTGGACCTGCTCACCGCGGCCAGCCGGATCGCGGCCATGCTCCACTTCTCCCAGGTCTGGCCCATCAGCGCGCAGGCCCACGCCCTCCTCAGCCGCGCGGAGCATATCACCGTGGTGGAGTGCAATCAGACCGGCCAGTTTGCGGGGCTGCTCAAGGAGGTCGGGGCCGTGCGGCAGTGTGCGCTGATTACGAGATACGACGGGCTGCCCTTCACCGGCGAGGAGATCGCGAGGAGGCTGGCGTGATGCTTGAGAAGCCCTTCTTCGACACCGACATCGCCTGGTGCGCGGGCTGCGGGGACTTTCCTATCCTGCGCACGCTGGACAAGGTGCTGGACGGGAGGCAGATGGATCGGCGCAAGCTCGTGCTCGTCTCCGGCATCGGCCAGGCCGCGAAGCTGCCGCACTACACCCGCGCCAACGTATTCAACGGTTTGCACGGCCGCGCCCTTCCGGCCGCGGTCGGCATCAAACTCGCCAATCACGAGCTGGAGGTGGTGATCACCAGCGGCGACGGCGACATGTACGGCGAGGGCGGCAATCATCTCCTTCAGAACATTCGGCGCAACGTGAGCATCAAGGCCTTCGTGCACAACAATCAAGTCTATGGCTTGACGAAAGGCCAGGCCTCGCCGACCTCGGACCTCGGTTTCGTCACACCGGTGCAGCCGGAGGGGGTAGCGAGCCCGCCGTTCAACCCGCTGGCGATTGCGGTCGCCGAGGATTGCTCGTTCGTGGCCCGCTCCTTCGCGGGCGACCCGGCGCACCTGGAGAAGATGATGCGCGCGGCCCTGGAGCACACGGGCGGTTTCGCCCTGCTCGATATCCTCCAGCCCTGCGTCACGTTCAACAAGATCAACACCTACCAGTGGTACCGCGAACGCGTCCGGCCCATCGCCGACTCGCACGATCCCTACGACCGCGCCGCGGCCTTCGCGTTGGCCCTCAAGTGGGGCGACGAGATCCCCCTCGGGATCATCTACCGGAGTAAGCGGCCGACCTTCGAGTCGCAGCAGTGCGTGTTGAAGGAGGGGACGCTGGTGGGGAGGCATGGCGCGACCTAATCGCGCACCGCAAGAAGGAGATACCGGCGGGAGGAATAAAGTCGAGAGAGAGGGGGCCGCGGAGCGTTTGCGCGGCCCCGAAGCGCGTGGAGGTAGTGGACAATCATGACAGCAGAGGTGCGACCGACGACTCGGAGTCGGCCGAGGAATCCCAGTGAGACGAGGGTGCGCCAGCGCCAGTGGTGGCATTACCTCGCGGCCGCGGCGGCGATTCTGGCGCTGGTTGGACTGGCGTGGGGCGGCTATGCGATCTGGTTCTCGGTGACCCACATCCGGGCGACGTATGCCCGGGTGAGCGGAATGGTAGTGAGCGTCGGCCCGAAGGGCGACGCCCGGGTGGCGCGCCTGCTGGTCCGAACGGGGGACCGCGTGAAGCAGGGGGACGAGTTGGTTGCCCTGGACAACGCCGACGTGGAGGCCCAGGTCAATCAGGCGAAGGCCAGCTTGACAGAGCACCAGAGCGCGCTCGCCCGCGCCGAGGCCGATCTGGAGATGACCATTCGCCAATCCTCCGCGAGCGAGCAACAGGCGGTGGCCGAGCTCGCCGCGGCGCAAGCGCGCCTCGCCCAGGCCGAGGCCGAATTGCAGATGGGAGCGGCGCAAGTCCCGGACGAGGTGCGGCGCGCCACCGCCCAACTCAACGTGGCCCGTGCGAACCTGGCGCGGGTCGAGGCCGGCCCGCGGCCCCAGGAGATCGAGCAGGTCCGCGCCGACGTGGCGGGAGCCCAGGCGCAGTTGAATAAGGCCAACAGCACGCTGGCGCGGATGGAGCGCCTGTTCCAGCAGGGAGCGCAGTCGGCGGAGGCGTTGGACGCCGCCAAGACGGACAAACAAGTGGCCGAGGCGGCCCTGAGCTCCTCCAGGCAGAAGCTCAACCTGCTGGAGTCGGGCAGCCGCAAGGAAGATGTCGAGGGCGCGCGTCAGGCGGTGCTGGCGGCGGAGGCGGCGTTGGCGGTCGCGAAGGCCAGAGGATTCGAGGGTCAGATGAAGGCCCAGGCCGTGGCCACCCGCGCGGCTGAGAAGCAGCAGGCCAACGCGGCGCTGAGTTCCGCGCAATCCTCGAAGCGGGGCGCGATGCTCAAAGAGCAGGATGTCCTATCCCAGCGCGCCGCGGTGGCGCAGGCCCAGGCCGCCCTGAAGGAGGCGCAGGTGCGACTGGCGGAGAGCTCCCTGCGCAGCCCGGTGAACGGCGTGGTGGTGCGCGGCCCCGGCCAGGCCGTGCACGAGGGCGAGGTGGTGACCAAGGGAATGCCCATCATGACCATCGTCTCCACCGACAACGACCTCTGGATCAGCGGCTCGGTCTCCGAGTTGTACTCCGACCGGGTGCGCGAGGGGCAGCCCGTCGTGATTCGCCTCGAGGCCTTCCCGCACCGGGAATTCACCGGCAAGATCACGCAGGTGGGCGGGGCCACGGAGTTCACCACCGGCGAGAACAGCCAGTGGATGCTCCAGCAGGTCCCGATCAAAGCCAGCTTCTCGCCTGGCTCCGCGCGGGTCTTGCCAGGGATGAGTTGCCAAATGTGGGTGGAGGTGCGAAAGCAGTAACAGCGAAGGCTACCCGGCGGTGATTCAGTTCGCTGCAGACGTGGTAAGTGATTACAGGCGCATTTGCGCCAGACCCTGCGAAAGGGGGTGGACCAAGTGGCTTGTTGTGGAAAGAAGGCTACCACGAAGAAGGACGCACCGAAGAAGACCGCAAAGAAGAAGTGACGCGTTCTTCTGGAGCCGCACAGGGACCGGCCTCCCGAGAGGGAGGCCGGTCGTGCGTTACCAAGCCGGCGGCGACGCGATTCCGACGATCTCTCTCATTCTTGCTTGGCAACATATTAGTCCTATGGTATATGTAGGGTAGCTCTCTGTGGTACCGTGCTTAGCAGTCTGTAGCCATTGCTTTCTCGGGAGCGATCTGCGTGCAAGCTGAGGCAGCGCGGAGCCAGAGGCGGTTGTGCGGCGGCGTACTGCGGAGACAGGGCGTCGTCTGCCGCGCGCGCTCCGGCTTCTCCCTCTTCGAACTCCTGGTCACCATCAGTATCATCGGGGTGCTCGCGGCCCTGATGGCACCGGTGCTGGAACGGGTTCGCGGCTCGGCCTATAAGGCTGAATGCCTATCGAACGTCAGGGGGATTGCCATCTCTATCAGCATGTACCTCACTGATTGGGACAGGCCGTGGCCCAACGAGCACGACCGCAATGTGGCCGGGTACTTCAACCGCGCCCCCGGTGGCGGAACCACGGTGACCTGGCCAGAGATCTGCAACCACACCACCCACGCGAACCCATACCTGCGCCCGGCGGTCCTGCTGGAGCAGTACACCAAGTCCCGCGACGTCTGGAAGTGCCCGAGCGCGAAGACGATGGCCGGTGCTAGCATGATCGTTCCCGTGGGCCCCGGCGGACGATGGGTGCAAGCGTACCGGGATTCCGAAGGCAAGTGGGGTAAGGAGAAGCCGATCGGTCCTTGCTATGTGGCCTTCCCAAGCGGCTGGGGAGGAGCCGTCACTGATTCGTTCGTTCAGGGGCTAGCTCGAGTACAGAGAAGCGCTAATCCCATGGGACCCGGCGCCGGTGTGTTCCTGCAGGGAATCGGCGTGAACACCAACCTCGCCGATCTGAACCCCTCTGCAGTTCATGACGCGTCGCGGTATATCGCCTGCGGCGACGCGGGCAAACAGGTGGAACTATGGGCGGCCGATGGCATCGCGTATCCAGACCAGTGTCGTCTGATTCCATGCGGCGGCAGGACGGCGGCACCCGGCAGACACGGGCCAGGGCCATGCTTTGGCGCCTGCGCTCGGGCTGACTGGGAGAGCTGCCCCGACACCGTCAGTTGCGGCATGGATCCGGGAGCACTGGAGAGGATCCTCGACGATCCGGCCTACCGACGGACGTTTGCCCGACATATGGGTGGCGGCAACATTGGGTTTCTTGATGGACACGCCAAGTGGTATCCATCTGACGTAATCATGACTCGGTGTCCCCCGTTTGCGGATGCGTACTTCGAAGGACTATGCTCTTGCTGGATCGGGAACGGGGTAATCCAATGACGCCGTCGCCTTTGATAGATCCGCGCCCAGGGGACAGATCCGCGCCAACTCGGCGACGTTCTTGCACCCGAGATGGTCGGGGCGATTCTCCCCGATGGGCGGAGTACTGGAGCCCGCTGCGCACCCTGAGTCTGCTGGTGTGTCCGCGCGAGGCGGCTTGGCAACTCCAGCAAGGAGGCCCCTCGCCTTGGCTTTCCGTCGCAACAGTACCCGCTGCCAGTCTGTCCATCAATCTCCTCCTTGGGGGAAGGGATCTGGATGTCTCTCGCGCCGCGACTTGGCTGTCTCTGGGACGGACTTGTGTGGCATGCCTGGCACTCATCGGCCTAGTGCACTGGCTGGCCAGGGAGTCAGAGGGTAACCAGACTTCGTGGGATAGGCTCCTGGGCATGTTGGGCTTCGCGCTGTTCCCAGTCTCCTTGATCCTGCCAGTCACACTGCTCTTGCACAGCAGCACAGCTGGAATCGCGATGCTACGGGCGGGCCTACTGTATTCCGGTGGGCTACTGTCGGTGGGGTTGCTCGCGGTAGCGCATCCCAATCTCGATACGTTTAGCTCTGCTTCTCTGCAAGCGAGCGACTTCATTACCACGTGGGGTCGAGCGCTGATTACCCCGGGTAACCTCTTCGACGAACTGCGCGAGCACCAGGGACCGATCGTCAACTGCCGGCTGTTTGCGCCAGCGATGACAGGGCTGATCGCTGCTGGGCTCACCAACTGGGCGTGGGAAGTCTGGGGGGTTCCTTCTCCGGGGCCCACCCATCTGGGCTTGCCCTGGCAGGCCGCCGCCGCTGTGCTAGCTGGCCTTGTGCTGTCCCTATGCTGTTGGAGGGTAGGCCACTGGCTTCGATGCCCCGTGACCCTCGGTCAATGGTGCGTGGCGGTTGGGTTTGCCAGTGCTGTGTGGAGTTCAGTGTCCGCCCTGGGATTCCTATCGCGCGGGATGTGGGGAGACACTCCGACCGCCCACGAGGTGTCGCTGCTGGCCGCCTCCGCCTGTGCTCTCCTCGTGCTCAGCTATGGCATCTATGAGCTTGATCGGCCCCATTCCCCTTGGTGGAGGCCGATGACCGTAGTGGCGTCGCTGTGGTGCCTAGCTGGCGGGTTCCTAGGTGTCGGAACCGAATCTGTGAGCCTTCACTTGCAGGCCTTGCTGATGCCTGGGGCGGGCCGTCAGCGCGCCCAGTGGCAACTCGCAAAGCACTACTTGGGAACCGGTAGAGAAGCCTGGGCCGCAATCATCCTGCGGGCTATCGCCTCTCGGCCGCCGAGTGGCCGCGACAGAAGCATCATCTACAGCGAAGCGCTCCAGCATCTCGGCGACATAGAGTTTAGGAGAGGTCGTCTGCAAGAGGCTTCTGCGCTCTACCACCGCCTTCAGGAACAGCCCTTCGACGAAGACGGACAGGTGTTGGCACTGATAGGTCTGGCGCGGATCATGGACAGGCAGGGCCGAACCGGCGATGCTCTCGCGCTCTTCCGGACATGCTGGGAGCAGCACCCACAGAATCAGTTTGCCCTGCCAGCAGCGGACTGGGTGGTGCTCTATCTGCGATCACACGGACTGCGGGAAGAGGCCGTAGCTTTTCTGAGGCACGTAGCGGAGGCCGATCCTTCGAGGCCGACCCATCTGATCGACCTGGCTCTGCTCTATGAGGACCTGGGGATGGCTGATAAGGCCTTGTCTGTTTACACGAAGATCGTCCAGGAGAGGGAGTTCGCCAATCCGGCCGACAGCGAGTTCGTCGCGAGGGCTTACATACAGATGGGTTGCATTCAGGCAGCAAGGGGAGATCCTACGGGTGCCA
>CAZUGW010000130.1:6933-8690 GCA_964620055.1 uncultured bacterium | reverse complement strand
CGCCGAGGAAGGCGCCGGCCGACCGTGTTTCTCTGGTGCCGTCCCCCGAGCCCTCCCGGGCGCCCTCCGCCGGCCGCCTCCCCGGCGCGCCTTCGCTCGCCGACGCCTGGTCACAGCCGCAGGTGCGTTCGGTGCGCTTCGACGCGGGCTACTACTACGGCAGAGGCGAGCCCGCACGGGCGCTGGCCGCGGAACTGACCCAGTCCTGGGCCGACAAGGGCATCAATCTCGTCTACTACTACGCCTATAACCGGGTCTATGGCGCGCGCTACTACACCCGCTACGCGGAGATGCCGCTGGAGGATTACGGACAGCAGGACCTGCTCGGGCATATGCTGCGAGAGGCGCACGGGCGCGGGATCAGGGTCGTCGCCTGGCTCTCCGGCCCACAGAGCAAGCAACTGTGGGACGCCCACCCCGACTGGCGGCAGAAGCGGGCCGACGGGAGCGACTACCAGCCGGACCGCGATTCCTTCCCGCTCTGCATTCGCCACCCCGAGGTGCAGCAGTGGTGGTTCGGGCTGATCGCCGATTTGCTGGACCGCTACCCGGGGCTGGACGGCGTGGATATCGCCGAGGCCCAGGTGGACCTCTGGGGGGACAACGCCTGCCACTGCGAGCGCTGCCAGGGAGAGACGCATGATCTGCCGGCCTGGCGAGAGCATCGCGCGGAGGGCTTGACCGAGTTCCTGCTCGCCACGACCCGCTTGGTGCGCGGTCGCGGACGGGAGACGCATATTACCACCACCTTCACCGCCCGACCGGATGGCACGTTGATGTCTCCGGATGACATCCGCGAGGCCACCGGGTTCGATCTCCGCGCGCTGCTCGCCAGCCCGGATCGCCCGGACGTGATTCAGGCCGAGTTGATCTGGCAGCAATGGTCTGCTTTGTACCGGGATCAGGCCACGTTCACCGCGCGCTGGACCCAGGAGGCGGTGCGGCAGGCGAAACAACTGGTGGCGGGACGCGCCAAACTGATCGCGCACGTCGAGTTGACGGATTTCGGTAGCGGCGGACTGAGCGGCCCCGGCATTGTCCGCACAGTCGCCTCCGCGGTGGCGGGCGCGCCTTACGGGGTGGATATCTACGACGCCCACCAACTCGATCAGGTGGAGGGCGCGACGCAGTACTTGCAGACCGCCTGGCTGCCACCGAGCGGGTAGCGCGCGTTCCGCGGCGGGAGCAGTCTTCTCCTCCGTTCTCCTCTCGGTAGGGTATTCGCGGGCCGCCGTGGTATTCCACTGGTAAGGGGGAAGGATTGCTGGCCCCGATCACGGCCGGCACCGGGGGTAGCGCGGGGCGTGCGGACCGTGGTTTCGAGGCGAAGATTCGTCTGGATTCTCCTGCTGATCGCGCTGACGGCCGGGCCGGCCTGGGCCGGCGCGAAGCGCGTGCTGGTCGTGCCCAGCGTGCCGGGGAGGCACGATTGGACCGTGCCCGCCCTCGTCAACCTCCTGGGCCACTTCCCGTGCACGGTGGACACGCTCCCGGCTGCGCAGTACCGGGCCGGCAAGGCTGATCCCTATGACGCGGTCATCTATCTCGGCGCGAGCCGCGCGCAACTGCCCCGGGCGCTGGTGAGCGACCTATATGACAGTGAGAAGCCCGTGTGCTGGATCGGGGAGAACCTCGAGCAGCTTGGGGATCGGTTTTCGCTAGGGCGGTACGGGTTCCGACTTACGGGCAAGCAGGTTAGCGGGGGTGAAGTTGCCTACCGCGACCGGAGCTTCCCCGCCGCTGCCCCGCGCCTTCCC
>CAZUGW010000130.1:4316-6923 GCA_964620055.1 uncultured bacterium | reverse complement strand
TGGTGGACCGCCCGGACAAGTGCGAGGTCATCGCGACGGCCGCCACCACCCCGTATGCAGTGCGCAGCGGGAACTTCTGGTACTTTGTCGAGAACCCGCTGCCAGGCACGAGCAAATCGGGCAGTTGGTTGGTCCTGGCCGATCAACTGCACGAGGTGCTGGGCGAGGCCCATCCGTCGCGCCGCACCGCGCTGCTCTGTATCACCGACATCAACCCGATGACGAGCGCGCGGAGCGTTCGGTCCCTGGTGAAGACGCTCTCGGCGGAGCATCTGCCTTTCGCGCTCGCGATCACGCCATTGTATCGCGAGCCGGAGCGAGATCGCGAGGCGCGGCTGTTCGAGCAGGATGACCTGGTGGGGGTGCTCCAGGGGGCCCAGCGCCAGGGCGCGGCGATCATCGCGCTGGGGCTGACCTACCAGTCGGCGAAGCGAACCGGCGAGGAGGCGGAGTTCTGGGATGAGGCGCGGCACGGGCCGCTGCTGGAGCGGTCCTCGGAGGACACGCACCGCCGCCTCGACCAGGCGATCAACGAGCTGGCCGCGTGCAATCTCTATCCCGTGGTATGGTCCACGCCGCGGGGCCTGGCCGCGCCGGCCGACTATTCCGAGATGGCGCAGTCCTTCTCCCTGGCCTGGGAGCGACGACTCCCGGGGCCGGAGGCGCCGGCCCCGCAAGTGTTCCCGTTCCTCCTTCGGAGGGACGCTTTCGGCCAGTCGCTCGTGCCGGAGAACCTGCCGGCGCTGGGGCAAGGCGAGGCGGCCGCGACGCGGTTGGCCCAGGCGCGGCCGTGGGAGGCGGTGCGCGATGCGTGGGTGAGCTTCGCCGTAACACCGCAGGCGTCGGCGAAGGAGGTGCAGGCGCTGGCGCAGGGGTTGCGCCGCGGCGGGTGGGAGTTTGCCGATCTGCGCAAGAGGGACAACTGGGTGAAGAGCACGCCGCTGGAGATCTACACCAGGGCGGAGGGCGTCCCCGTCCGCGAGGTGATCCCTGTGGGGTGGAACGCCACGCTGTTCCCTCCCGAGGGCGCGGATCCGCGGCGCTACGAACACACCGCCGGCGCCCAGGCGCGCGAGGCGACCATGCCGCCGGGCGCGATCCTGGTGGCCTACCCACCGGGGGTGGACCTCGACTCGGCGTTCGTCGTGGGCGGCCGGGCGCGGCGGCTCGCGCACCTGCTGGTGCTGAATGTCACGCGGGGGGTGACGCTGTTCGCGGTCGTCGCCTGCTCGCTGTTTCTGCTCATCTATCTGGGGCACATCGCGCTGCAACGGCGGCGGGCCTGAGCCATGCGCAGGTTTCTCTTGCTTGGGTTCAGCGCGTGTCTCTTGCTGTCCGGGTGCCACCGGCCGGCGGCCAAGCCGCGTCCCCCTGCGGTGACGCGCGAGGCGGTCGCGCCGGCCGTGCCGTCGCCGCCGAGGGACGTGCTGATCCTCCACGAGCAAGGAGTGGCGGGAGCGGAGGCGCTGGCCACCCTCGTCGCGCATTTCGAGAGGCGCAGCGCGGTGCGTTCCGCCGCGGAGTACCAGGCCGGCGAGGTGAAGCAGTACCGCACCGCGTTCTACCTGGCCGGCGAAAAGGCGGACCCGGCGCGCGCCCGTTTCTGCACCGATCTCGCGGGGTACTCGGGGACCGCCGTGTGGGTCGGACCAGGGGTGGGCGATCTGGGCGAGAAGAGGCTCTCGGCGCTCGGCCTGACCGCTTCCGCCGAGGCGGCGGCGGCGACCGAAACTCCCGTCACCTATCACGGACAGACCCACGCGGAGCGGCTCGCGCTCCCCGCGGTCAAGACGACCCGCGCGGCGCAGGTTCTGGCGAAGGCCGGCGAAGGCGTCTTCCTCTGCGGCACGGAGAAGCTCTGGTACGCCGCGGCCCCACCCAGCCTGGCGCGGGAGCATTTCTGGACGGCCTGTGTCTGGGCGGACGCGCTGCATGAGATCATGGGCGAGTCGCACCAGCACCGGCGTTCCCTGGTCGCCGCCCTGCGCAATGTGCCGGTGTGGGCGAATGAGTCTCAGATCACGGGCGTGATCGGGCCGGTGCTGCGGGCCGGCGTGCCGGTGACGCTGTTGGCGACGGTGAAGTACCGCGACGTGGCGCTGGGGGACCGGCCCCACGCGGTGGAGGGCCTGCGCCGCGCGGAGGCGCGGGGGGCGACGGTGGCGCTCAGCAGCCCCGAAGCGCTGGACCCGCGCGACCAGCTCCGGCTGGCCTGGGAGGTCGGACTTCATCCCGTGGCCTGGCAGGGAAGCGAGAAGGGCGCCAATCCTTTCCGCGTTCGCTTCGCCGACCCGGCGGCCTCGCCTCCGTATGAGGCCGGGGGGCTGCTGCCGGCGCCGATGGCCGTCAGCGACGCCGGGAACGTCGCAGACGATGACCGGGCAAGGCTGGAGATGCAGGGGGTGGTGCGCGACGGGGTGGCGGTAGTGTCCTTCGGGATGTGGGCTTCGCCGAGCAGCTTCTTGCAGTTCGTGCGCGGCCGCGAGGCCGGCGGATGGCGGATCACCGATCTGCGGGACCTGGGGGTGGAGGTGAGCGACCCGCGTCGGGTCGTGACCTCCCATGCGATCACTCTCCCGGCGGCGAAAAAGGGGCGGTTCCGGGTGA
>CAZUGW010000130.1:3040-4306 GCA_964620055.1 uncultured bacterium | reverse complement strand
TGGGCCGCGAGCACGCTGAGAATGTCGTCACTCGTTCCGGGTGACGACATTCTCCCGCGACTGGAAGATGCGGGAGACGCGGAGGGTGGAGACGTCGTCGCAGGTGACGCTCGCGCCTCCCGCCGGCGGCGTGGCCACGCTGGAGCCGGCGCCCGCGGGGGCGCGCCGGGAGCTGATCACCGCGGTCACGCTCGATCCCTGGGCCTACGGCCACGCCGGGATGTCGAGCAAGGCCCTGGCCAGCGCACTGGCCGAACGCTATCAGACGCACGGCGTCAACGCGGTGTTCTTCTACGTCTACAACGTGGAGGCCGGGGCGGCCTATCACACCCGGTATTCAGGGGCGACGGTCTCGGACTGGGGAGATGACGACCTGCTGGGGAACCTCCTCGACGCTTGCCATGCGCGCGGCATCCGAGTGATCGCGTGGCTCTACAGCGGCCGGGACGAAGGGATGTGGACACAACACCCGGACTGGAGGGAACGCACGGCGGACGGGAAAGACTACAACCCGCTCCGGTTGCACGCGGCCTACTTCCTCTGCCCGCGCAATGCGGAGGTCAGGCGCTGGTACGCGGGACTGCTGAGGGACTTAACTGAACATTACCCGACGCTGGATGGGATTGAGCTGTGCGAGCCATTGGTAAACTGGTACGGCGATACCGCCTGCTACTGCCAGGCGTGCCGCACGGAGTTCGCCCGCGCGCACCCCGGAAAGCCGCTGGGCGGGGAGGAATGGAGGCGCTTCCGGGCCGACGGGCTGACGGAATTCTTGTCGGGTTGTATCAACGAAGTGTCGCCGCAAGGAATAGAGACATATGTGATGACGATCTGCGACGCCCTGGACAACGGGGCGATCCTGACGCCGCGCCGTCAATGGGAGGAGTCGGGCTTCGATCTCGAGGCGCTGCTGGAGGGTCCGAATCCGCCGGACTGGGTGAACTTCGAGATCATCTGGCAGCAGTGGGCGGTGATCTCCCGCTACGGGACTGACGTGTTCAACCCGGACTGGGCGGCGGAGACGGCACAGCGGTTATCGCGCCGCGTGGACGGGCGGGCGAAGGTCGTGATCCATCTCGAGCTGACGGATTTTGGATTGCAGTTGATGACGCCGGCGAAACTCGCCGAGACGATCCGTAAAGTGATGGTGGCCGATCCGGACGGGGTGGAGTGCTATCACTCCGGGGCCTTCGACCGGAAGTCGGCCTGGCCGTACCTGGCTCGCACTTACGAGGAGATCAAACGTTGATGCGCGGGTGGACGTTC
>CAZUGW010000130.1:2755-3007 GCA_964620055.1 uncultured bacterium | reverse complement strand
GCCTTGGCGGGCTATGCCTACTCGTTCGTGTCCGCCAGGACCAGGCGCGACCTCCCGATACCGGAGGAGTGGCCGGGCGTCTCGATTCTGGTTCCCGCGCATAACGAGGAGATCGTGATGGCGGGGACCGTCGAGAGCCTACTCCACCTCGACTACCCGCGCGAGCGCCTGGAGATTCTGGTGGTGGACGACTCCTCCACCGATAGCACCCGCCGCATCCTCGAGGGCCTGATGGCGGCCGACCGCCGCGTC
>CAZUGW010000130.1:0-2745 GCA_964620055.1 uncultured bacterium | reverse complement strand
CGCCCGAGTCAGGGAGAGTCCGCTCACCACAGAACCGCCGCGTCAAGCTCGTCGCCATCCCGCCCGGCCTCGGGGGAAAGGGGAAGTCGCACGCGCTCAACGTGGCCTTACGCTATGCGAAGCACGACCTGATCGCGGTCTACGACGCGGACAACTCTCCGGAGCCGCCGGCGCTCCGCTGCCTGGTGGCGGAGTTGCTGGCCGATCCCAAGCTGGCGGCGACGGTGGGCAAGGTGCGGACCCTCAATCATTACACGAACTTTCTGACGCGATGCATCGCGATCGAGTTCATGAGTTTCCAGTGGATCATCCAGGGCGGGCGGTGGCTGCTCTTCCGGCTCGCCTCCCTCCCGGGGACGAACTTCGTGATCCGCCGGGAGGCCCTGGAGCGCACCGGGAGCTGGGACCCGGGGGCCATCGCCGACGACGCGGAGCTGACGGTGAGGCTGCAGCAGGAGGGGTACGACATCAAGTTCGTGCCGTATGCGGTCACCTGGGAGCCGGAGCCGCAGGACTGGGGGGTGTGGATGCGGCAGCGACTGCGGTGGGCGCGCGGGGGAACCTATGTGGTGCGCAAGTTCCTCCCCCGCCTCTACCGGCTCCGCAGCCGGGACGTGCGTGACCATCTACCACGTCTTCTTCGCGATCCTGGTGCTGTCCGACCTGATTCTGTGCGGCGGACTGCTCGCCGGGTATGCCGGCAGCGCCACGAAAGGGCCGTTGATGGCGCTGTGGCTGCTGGCGATAGGGCTATTTCTCCTGCAGATGGCGATAGCTTTGGCCCTGGAGAAAGAGAACTCTCTGTCAAACCTTCTGACGGCGGCGGCAATGTATTTCACCTACTGCCAGGCGTGGGTGTATATCTGCGCCAAAGCGCACTACCTGGATGTGGTAAAACATAAGAAGCTGGCGTGGGACAAGACGGTTCGGTCGCCGAGACCGCTGTAGCACGCACTGGAGTCTGCATGGTTGTTGAGATCACCCTTCTAGAGACCATCGCCGCGGTGCTGGGGATCGTCGTGGGCACGTGGTTCCTTGCGTACGCGTACCTCCGCGGGCGGCATGCCACCGCCCTGGGGCGAGCCCGCGCCCTGGCCCAGCGTATGCGGAGGCCGGCGCAGACCTTCGCGGACATGGAGGACCAGTCCGCGGCGCTGGAGGAACTCTCGCAGTTCAACGATACCGAGGCCGCCATCCTCGCGGCGCGGGAACTGCTGGGCGAGATGGACGCCGCGGTGCGATCCGCCGCGCTGGAAGTGCTGCGCCGGACGCGGGCCCTGGACCGCTGGGCGCGGGAGGTGCGCCGCGGCCGATTCAAGGTTAGAATTCGCGCCATCGAGGCCCTGGGAGACGTGGGCGACGAGCGCGCCGTGGAGGAGTTGATCGGGGCTTTGGGCGACGACGATCCGGATGTCGTCCGCGCGGCCTTTCAGGCGGTGCTGGCGCGCGATCGCGACTATGCCTCGGACCGCCTGGCGGACACCCTCGCCTCCCCGGATCGCCGCCTCGCCGAGACCGCCGCCGCGGTGCTGGTGAGCATGGGGCCAGAGGCGGTGGAGCCGTTGATGAGCCAACTCAACAGCCTGAGCGTCCAGGCGCGCCGGCTGGCCGTGGAATCGTTGGGTGCGACCGGCGATGACACGATGACCGCGGCGCTGCTCTCCCTGGTCGAGACCGACCCTCACGCCGACGTGCGCGTGGCGGCCCTGGAGTCAGCCGTCCGCCTCGGCGGCGAGGCCGTCTCCACGGCGCTGCGGCGCGCCTCCCAGATTGACCCGGACTGGTTCGTGCGGGCGCGGGCCTATGCGCTGCTCGCGGAGAGCGCGGCGCCCGAGGCGGTCGAATTCCTGCTCGAGGCGCTGGCAGCGCAGGAGTCGCATATCACCGGCGGCCCGGAGGACCGGGACGACCTCGAGGTCGTGCTGGAGGGCGAGGCGCGGGTGCGGAGCGCGATCATCAGCGGGCTGAGGGCCTTGGGAGTGAGCGAAGAGGATCTCCTCGCGGCGCGGCGCGCCAACCTACCCGCGCCGGACGAACTGCCGCGCGACGGCGACGCTCCGGAGGTCACCGACTGGTCCACTCTCGCCGCCGGACTCAGGTCTCACGATCCGGTGGAACGGGCCGGGGCGGCGAAGGAGTTGGTCGAGGCGGGCGCCCAGGCCCTGCCGCATCTGCATCATGCGCTCAGCGACCCCGACCCGCTGGTGCGATCGGAGGCGGCGCGCTCCGTCGGCCGCATCGGCCGCATCGAGTGTCTCCAGCCGCTCTCCGCGTGCTTGCAGGACCCCGACCAGAGCGTCCGTCTGGCCGCGGCCGCGGCGGTGCGCGCCATCGTCACGCGCGACGCGGCGCGGGCGGACTTGTAGGCGGGCCGCAGGCGATTCGGTACCCGTCCCCGAATTGACAGAGTATGGACTTCCCGCGCTTCGTCGAGATCGAGCAGAAGCTCCACTCCCGCCGTGTCGGCGACCTCCCCACCGCGGTTTCCCGTGCCTGCGTTGCCGCCGGCCTAGCGGCGCGGGTGAAGCGCGGCGACCGCGTCGCGATCACCGTCGGCAGCCGCGGCATTGCCAACATCGCCGAGATTGCCCTGGCCGTGGTGAGCGAGGTGAAGGCGCGGGGCGCACGGCCGTTTATCCTGCCCGCGATGGGCAGCCACGGCGGCGCGACGGCGGGGGGGCAGACCGAGCTGCTGGCCTCGTTGGGCGTCACGCCGGAGTCCGTGGGCGCGCCGATCCGTGCCTC
>CAZUGW010000129.1:0-8769 GCA_964620055.1 uncultured bacterium | reverse complement strand
CGTGGTTGCCGCCGAGTGGTCCGGGATGCTCGGGCAGCACCATCAACCCCGCATCATCGCTCCAGATCCCGTAGTTGATCGCCGGCGAGCCGGCCTGCAACTGGTATCCCGTGCAGGTGGTTCGGCCTGTGCCGCCGCTGCCCGGGTTGACGAACAGCGGGTTGGTGTTCCACAGGTTGTTGGGGTAGTCCGTCGGATAGGTCTTGTAGTCCTCATTCCCGTAGATCACGTTGCGGCGGAAGTCGAACCCCTGGCTGATGCCGAAGTCCGGCTGGAGGAAGTTCGCGGCACACCAGGTATCGAAAATGTTGTTGTAGACGTGCGCGTCCACCGAATCCGACAGGCGGAGAATGTCAGTGACGGGGGGCAGCCCCCCCGGGGCGGCGTGGTAGAACACGTTGTTGTAAAAGTCCGTGTGTTCCGACCGGCCGGCGAACTTGATGATCTCGGCGCCGTCATTCTGGCTGATGTTGTACCGGACCACGTTGTCGTCGCAGGTGCCGCACTTGCCGCGGGCGGTCTTGATCCCGATGATGAGGATGAACCCGCCCACGTTGTCGTGGGTGTAGTTGTACTGGACGGTGGTCCGCTCGGTGTAGTCGTCAATATCGAGGCCCTGACCGTCGGTGTCGGTCTGGGTCAGGTAGCACTCGTTGAACTGCATCGTGCAGCCGTCCGACTCGTAGTTCCAGATCGCCACGTACGGGTCGGACACCCGCAGGTGCGACCAGCTCACCACGTTGTACTCCATCACTGCGCCATCGGTCATGGAGGCCACGATCCCGTCGCCGTCAACGTGGTCAACAACGTTGTTCCGGGCCACGAACCCGGTGTGAGGCGTCCAGGGCGTGTGGCACTGCCAGTTGAACTGATCCGACCAGGTCTTAATGCCGGTGCCGCCGCAGTTGTGGATATAGCAGCTATCCACCAGGATGTCGTTGAACTTGGTCCCGGCGACGGTGTCGCCATAGACGTCGAAGGTAAGGGCGCCGTTGTTCTTGCCGTGGTCACGGCCCGTGCGGCTACCCAGCTTCGCGCTTACGTCGTGAATCTCGCAGTTCTTGATGTAAATGTGATTGTGAACCTGTCCCGTCTCCTCCGCGGTGATGTAGATGCCATGGACGTCATCACCGGGGGTGCCGGTATTGGTGACCGCCAGGTTGTTGATCTCCCAGTAGGACTGGTTGTAGAGAAAGACCGCTACAGAAGTGGGGATGGTGGCGATGGTGATATTGTAGATCAGGTTGTTGTTGACCTGGGGCTTGTTGCCCGTGCTATAGGAGTTGATGATGATCGGGTTGCCCGCCGCCCCCGATCCCTTGGGGTACAGAAACTGCCCGTTCCACACCGAGCCGCACTTCAGCAGAAGCTGATCGCCCGGCGAGAACGTTACCGTGTTCACCTTCGTCAGGTTCTGCCACGGCGTACTCGTGCTCGTCCCGTTGTTCGTGTCATTGCCGGCGACCGAGTCCACGTAATACGTCGTCGCCAGCGCCGCCGTCACCCAAATCAGCGAGAAACAGACCGCCAGCAACAAGGCCAGCAGCCTCCCTGCCATCTTACGCTCGAACACTACTCTTCTCCCCCTTGCATCCAGTTTGCCGGTCGGCCCTCCCAACCGGCTCTTCCCAGCGCACTTCTGACTTCCGACAACGGCCGTTTCCGTCCAGACTGCAGGCGTTCGTTCACCTCCTTTCCCACAGGGCGACTCAGCGAGTCGCCCCTACCGGATCTCGATCCGATCCAACTCGGCCTGGTTCACTTTGATCTTCGCGGACTTCACTAGATCATTGACCCGCTGCTCATACTGCTGCCGGACATACATCCGCGTCAGCACGTCCTTGACCTCGTCGAACGACCGGTAGCCGAGCGGGTCCTTCTCCAGGCACTTCAAAATGGAGAATATATTCAGCTCGTGGATGACGCCGCTGACCTGCCCCTCGGAGAGCTTCATCGCCTCGTCTCGGGCGCTGGCCCGCGCCTTGTCCTCGGATCGGCTGTCGAAGTCGAACACCTGCTCGTGCAGTTCTCCGTTCTCATTGTAGGCCGCCGCCACCTGCTCGAAGGACTCTCCCTTCTCCAACCGCTGCTTCGCCTCCGTGATACGAGCCAGCGCCTCCTCCGGCGTGTAGCTCTTGGCATATCCCTCGCGATTGCCGGCGATGATTTCGATCGCCCACACCTTCACCCGGTACCCCCGGTCGAAGTACTGCGGCTTGACCGATTCGTAGTACTTTCGAAGCTCCTCCTCCGAGGCGTGGAACTCAGTGTCGGCCAGTCGCTGCTGGATCACCAGCCGCAGGTTGTTCATCACATACGTGAAGAACTCGTCTTCCCCATACTGCTGCGGACCGTAGATCGGCTCCCCTTTCGCCAGGGCCGTCCGCCGCCGCTCGTTCTCCCGGTCCAGGGCCTTCAGAAATCCCGCATAGCTCGTGTCCGGGACGAAGCCCTGACGCTTCCCCAGTCCCAGCTCCGCCTGGAGCCGCACGCACTCATCGAGGGTGCGCCGCTGCAACCACGGCCGCGGCGTCTCGCCGCCGTAGTCCGTCGTCCAAAACTCCGCCCCGGGCGTCGGCCCTGTCTTGTCGGCGAAGTGCCGGTAGGCGGCCGACCGATTCGCGGCGAGTCGGCGGGTGAAGAACCGCACGGAAATGGGGTCGCCGTTCACCTTCGCCACCCAGGCGGTGAGGGACCCTTTGGGCGCGCTCTCATAAGCGCTGGGAGAGGCCGGGATGATCCGAGGCTGCAGGGCGTTGTCGGCCACGGGATTCGGGAACGGGAGAGGCGGCGCGGGGGCGCGCTGACCGGCCGCCGGCGCCGCGGTCGGCGCTTGGGCGCGGGCCGCGACAGAACCGCCCGTCAGGCAGGCCGCGCTCCACACGGTCACCAGGAAAAGGACCAACCGCGAACCCGGCCTGATTGTCACTACCGTCTCCTTCACGCCGGCGCTTCGGCCCCACCGCGCCGGTTGCGGAATCGGCGGCGGGGCCCCTCTCGGAAGGGGCCCCGCCCTCCGCAGTAGAGGTACGAGGTGCGACGACAAAGGTCCTGCCAAGTGCTACGGCGTGGCTGTGATCTTCACCAGATCTATCGAATGGTCGTAGACAGTGCTCGCCCGGTCGCCGGTGCGGATCTGCACCTTCACCTGCCCGCCGGCGGAGAGGTGCGCCGACGGCGTGGTGACCGTGGCGACGTTTGTACCGTCATAGGTGAGCACCCAATTGTCGCCCATCAGGTCATAGCCGTTGCTCGTGTAGTTCCAGACGTAGATCCGCTCGCGCTGCCCGCTCGGCGGGGCCGCGTAGGAGACATGGGATTCCGAGGTCACGGACAGGCTCGAAAGCGAGGCGAGTCCGGTCTCGAAGGTGTACTCGAGGATGGTATCTTTCTTGCCCCCCGTGGTCGCGGCGGTCACCACCAGGTACACGTCGTCGGAGACATGCGTGTCAACGTGGCTTCCGGACTTCAGGGTTCCGGTAGTGATGGTGGCCGAGACGCAGGTGAAATCGCCAGCGCCTCCACCGGAGGTGGCAGTGATGTAGTTCGTCTTGGTCTTGGTGTTGGAGCCGTACTGGTTCGTCGCCGTCAGCGCCACGGTGAACGTCCCCGAGTTGTAGACATGGCTCGGGCTCTGCGCGGTGGAAGTCCCGCCGTCCCCGAAGGTCCAGGACCAGGAGGTCGGGCTGTTCGTGGACAGGTCCGTGAACATCACCGTCAGCGGGGCGGCGCCGCTGGTCGGATTGCCGGAGAAGTCGGCCACGGGCGGGAAACCGCCGCCTCCGCCCTGATACTCGTGCGCCCCGCGGTCGGTGACGCCGTTGGTGGGAACCGGGTTGCCCCAGTAATCCTTGCCGCCGTTGTTCGGGACGGTGACGCCGGAGTCAATCGCCGGCGAGTTCGCGCACAGCTTGTAGCCGTCCACCGTGTTCCGGCCGTTGCCGCCCGTGCCGGGGCTCACCAGCAACTGCGGCAGGAACGACCCCAGGGGGTTGTCCACGATCTTGTGCGCGTCATTGGGCTCCCCCGGGTACCCGGGAGAACCGGCCGGATGGTATCCGTAGAACACGTTGGAGTCGAACAGCACACCGCTGCCGGCCGCGCCCTCGAGGTCGTAGGTGGCCGTGGCATTGTTGTTGTAGAAGATGTTGTTGAGGTACTGCGCGTCCGCGCCGGAGCCGCCGTTGTGCTCCAGAATGTAGGTCAGGTTGGCGGCGGGGAGGTAGAACACGTTGTTGTACAGCTTGAAGCCCGTCATGGTGTAGCCGCTCCAGCGGAACAGCTTGTAGTGGTCGTTCTGGCTGAGGTTGTAGCGGATGATCCCGTCGGTGTTGAAGGCTTTGCGGGTGTTGCAGATCAGCATGAACCCACCCACATTGTCGTGGCTGTAGTTGTACTGCATGACGGTGCGGTGCTGGTAATCGTCAATGTCGTAGCCCTGGCCGTCATTGGTGTGCTGCGTGAGATAGGCCTCGTTGTACTGAAAGACGGCGTCCTCTGCATCCCAGACCCACATCGCCACGTTGGGGTCGTTGGAGCGGTTGTTGCAGTAGCTGGCGACGTTGTACTCGACCAGCGGCACGTTAGAAATGCACGGGACGATTCCGTCGCCCCCGATGTCGTTAAGCGTGTTGTTCCGGATCACTACGTTGGTATGCGGCGTCCAGGTCGCGCCTCCGTAGCGGCTGAAGTTCGACCAGAGCTTGATCCCCGTCCGATCCACGAAGTGGATGGAGCACCCCTCGATGAGGAGATCGTTGTAGCTGCCGGCCGTGCTGCCCAGGACGTCGAAGAGAATGCCTCCGGTGGTCTTGGCATGATCGCGGATGGAGGTGCTGGTGAGCGCGCCGTTCACATCGTGGATATCCAGGTTCCGCAGGTAAATGTGGTTCTTCGTCCCCCCGTTGTCGGCGATCACCCGGACGCCGTTCTGTTCGCCCGGCGTGCCGGTGGTCCAGTTCGTCACCTCCAGATCTCCGATCTCCCAATACTGCTGGTTGTACAGGGACACCGCGCCCATGAAGGCGTTGGCGCAGTTAATCAGGGGCTTGCTGCCAGTGCCATACATGTCCACCAGGATCGGGCTGCCGGAAGCTCCCGATCCCTTGGGGTAGAGTTGCTGCCCGTTCCAGACCGAGCCGCACTTGAGGAGAATCTGGTCGCCCGCCGCGAACGTGATCGTGTTGACCTTGGTTAGGTTTTGCCAGGCTGCGGTCTGGCTGGTCCCGGAGTTGGTGTCGTTGCCTCCAACCGAGTCCACGTAGTAGGTGGTGGCGCCGGCAAGAGAGACAAAGGCGCAGCACACCAGTAGCATCAACCAAGCTAAGGCCAGATTGCGTCGGCTCATTTGGCGCTCCCTTCGGCGGTCTGGATGGGACCCCGCCCTGGGGCGGGGTCCCGCTTCCCTGAAGATTCACTCCGTACCTAAGGTCTGATCGCGAGGCTCATCATCGCCTTGGTCGTCGCCGTCCCGCATGTGACCGTGGTGCTGGCATAGGCTCCGGCCGTTGCCTTCACGCCCGTAGCCACGGCCAGCCCGCCGCCGTTGCCAGCATTCGACACGTTATCCGTGCGCTCGGCGAGGCCGGTCAGATCGGCATTGGCCCAGGCCGAGAAGTTGGCCGTGCCGTTCGCATCCGGCAGTGAGGTGGTGATCGCCGCCACCACCAGGGTATTCGCGACCGTCGTGGTCGCGCCGGGAATGGCTCCACTAGTATCCACCGTGGACTCGGTACCACCCGCAGTCACGTTGCACGGATCTCCGCCCGTGGTCGCGCCGCGGATGGCAATGATGCGGGCGAGTTGGTGGTTGCCCGAGTCGCCGACCGTCGGCGCGCCCTGCGTTCCGTTGTAGCGCGACCAGAAGACCGTGATTCGCACCGCGTCCGACGCGGCCGCAGCGCCGTATCCCTGCGGCGAGCCGGTTACCTGCGTCCAGGTCCCACCGTTCTGGTTGATGACGGAGCTGATCTGGTTCGCCGTCTCCACGAACAGCAGCAGGATGTCGTTGCTCGCGATCCCAGCCGGAAGCGCGACCGGGATGTCCGCGGTGCCGGCGGCCACGCTTCCCGCCGCCACGAAGGTGGGGGCGCTCCCGCCGCCGGAGGTGGCGGTGATGTAGTTAGTCTTGGTCTCACCGTCCGAACCATAGGCGTTGGTGGCGGTGAGAGTCACAGTGTAGGTTCCTGCCGCGTAAGTGTGGCTCGGATTCTGCGCGGCGCTCGTGCCGCCGTCGCCGAAAACCCAGGACCAGGAGGTCGGGGTATTGGTGGAAGTATCCGTGAAGGCGACGTTCAGAGGGGCCGTGCCGGAGGTCGGATTCCCGGTGAAGTTGGCTACTGGTGCGCTGCCGCCCCCGCCCTGGACCTCATGGGCGCCGCGGTCCGTGGCGCCGACCGGCATGGGATTGCCGAAGAAGTCCTGGGTTCCGCAGTTGGGGACGCTCGTCCCGGAGTTGATGCAAGGCGACCCGGCCTGCAACTGGTAGGCCGTGCACGTGCTGCGACCGATCCCCGCGCCGCCCGGGTTGACGAGCATTGGGTCGCTTGTCAACTTATGCGGATCGGTGGGCTCATCGGAGGGGTGAACGCCGTAGAACACGTTGTAGTCATACGTGCCGCCGCTCCCGTAGGTGGCGCCGGATTCCAGAAGGTAGAAGATGTTGTTGTAGTAGTAGATGCCGTGAGTGTAGCTCGAACCGGAGTGGTAGTTAATGTCCACTCGGGTCTGGTCCGCTCCTATGTAGAAGACGTTGTTGTAGAACTGCGTGTTGTAGATGGAGTTGGCGACGCGGATCATATGCTCGTTGGAAACGCCGTCGTGCTGGCTGATATTGTAACGGATCACCGTGTCCACGGTGTCCAAGCACTGGGTGGGATCGGGCGCGCAGCTCATGGCGAGCATGAAGCCGCCCTCATTGTCGTGGCTGTAGTTGTACTGCACGGTAGCGCGCTGGTTCCAGGAGTCCACGTCGTAGCCGCAGCCGTCGCCGTCGCCCTTGTAGGTGGCGTAGGCCTCGTTGAACTGGAAGACCGCGTCCCGGCAGTCCCACGTCCAGATGGCGACATTCGGCCGCGTGCAACCACGGGCCTGGCAGTGGCTGGCGACGTTGTACTCCATCAGGGCAGACTGGGCATAGCAGGCGACGATCCCGTCCCCGCCCAGATCGTCCACAGTGTTGCTGCGGATCACCAGATTGGTGAAAGGCTCCCAGACTTGACACCCGCAACTCGGCCAGGCGCTCCACGTCTTGATGGCGGTGGTGTCCACGTGGTAGATGCTGTTGCCCTCGATCAGCACGTCGTTGAAGTGCGTGCGGACCGTCCCGCCCGCCTCCACCAGGATGCCGCCGTTGTTCTTGCCGTGATCGCCGCCGGAGTTGAGGTCGCCGGTCACGTCATGGATGGTCAGGTTCGTGAGATGAATGTAGTTCATCGTCCCGGTGTCCACGGCCTTGACGTAGACGCCGTGCCCGCCGACCAGCGGCGTGGCCGCGGTGTTGGTGATCTCGAGGTTGCTGATTCCCCAGTACTGCTGGTTGTAGAGGTACACGGCGTCGAGATAGGCGCCGTTGCAGTTGGTCAGGGGCTTGGCGCCTGTGCCGTAGCTGTTGATGACGATGGGACTCCCGGAGGCGCCGGAGCCCTTGGGGTAGAGCTGCTGGCCGGCCCACACCGAGCCGCACTTCAGCAGGACTTGGTCGCCCGCCGCGAAGGTGGTCGCACTCACCTTGGTAAGGCTCTGCCAAGGAGCGCCGGTGCTCGTGCCGGCGTTGTTGTCATTGCCGGCCACCGAGTCCACATAGTACGTGGTCGCGGTCGCGACCGAAACGAGGGAGAAACACAACAGCAGCACCAGCAGCCCTGCGAACGGCAGACGTACGCGCGTCCTACGGTCCATCGCCATCCCCCTTTTCCTCGTTGATCACGCCACACTCTGGGACGGGCTCGCACGTGCTCTTCGGCGTGCCTGTCCCCGCCGACGTGACGTAGTTTCTCATTCTCCGCTGCCCGCCGTTTACCGTCACTGTACAGGGAGGCTGGATTGCAGTATAATCCGGCTATGCGGGTAGGCCCTCCCATCCCTGTCTTCGTGCAGCGCGATGTCGAGGAGAGCCTCGCGGCGGGGATCGCCGCCGACGGCTGGCGAGGATACACCAACCCCATCTGCTACTCCTTCACTTGGCATCGGCCCTACGTGGGGGCGCTGAGCGGCCACGTGCACACCGGCCTCGAACTCAGCCTGGTGCTCAGCGGGGAGATCGAGGTCTACTACGACTCCGCCACCCTCCGTTGCGGCCCCGGCGACCCCTGGCTCTGCGGGATGTGGGAACCCCACGCCTGGCGCGTCAACGTCGAGGGCACCCAGAGCATCTCCCTGATCTTCCTCCCCGACCTCACCGGTGACCACACGCTCGACGCGCCGCCCTACCAGGAACTCTTCGCCTTGCCGCCGGACCGCCGATCGCGCCCCACAGACGACGCGCAGCGGGGCCGCCTGCTGGCGTTGGGGCGTGACATCCGGAGAGAACTGGAAGAGCAAGGGTCGTTCTGGAAGACCAACGTACGGTTTGCGTTGATGCGCCTCCTCATCGAGCGTTGTCGCGCCTGTGAGCCCGATCTTTCCCCAGACGGCAAGCGTCCTGTAGTTACCGCTCAGGGCAGTCTCGCCCGAATCATGCCGGCGTTGAGGATCGCGCATGAGACCCCGTCGCGGCGCGTCAGCGTCGCCGAGGCCGCCGCCGCCTGTACTCTGAGCGAGTCCAGGTTC
>CAZUGW010000128.1:4675-8785 GCA_964620055.1 uncultured bacterium | reverse complement strand
CGAGGAAATCTCGCCGCGGCGCTCCTGAGCGGTGATCGCCGCGAAGGCCGCGTTGGCCCGCTGGGCGATCTCCTCCAGTGACATGTCCGGCATCACCCCCGGGAGCGCCTCGCTGGCCCGCATCGGATCGAGTTGCGAGGCCGTCCACACCGTGAGTTGCCGCAGTTCGTTTTCCGGTCCCCCGGGGGACAGCTTGCGGAGGAAGAGCAGCAGCATGTCCTGTCGCGCCTTGTCCAGCAGCCCGTCCTCGGGTTGGCTCAAGTATTCGGCCACCCGCTTCACCGTCAATCGGCAGTTAGGGTCTTGCTCATATTGCTTGCGGAAGAGCCGGAGCACGAGACTGCGCGTCTGCCCGCGCTCCCACAGTTCCTGCTCCATCTCCTCCTCTACGTAGGGGGAGAGGAACTTCCTCATAAAGTCAATGAACGTTTCCCATCTCCGCTCTTGCTGGGCGTAGGCGATCCCCTGGTAAGTCCCCGTGATCTCCACCGTGCGATCGTTCAGGTAGGAGAGTTGCATCTGCCACTCGATCCGCGGTTGGCTCTCTGTCACCGGGAACGGGAAGGTCGCCTCCGTGCAATAGCGGCTGCGGACCCCTCCCTCCAGCCGATCGAATACCACCGGGATTCTAGGAGAGGCGGTGCCTTCCGTGTAGACCTGCGCCTGCTCCGAGTTGATATAACCGGGATCGGGGACCCCAAAGCGGGAGCCTTCTTGCAGCAGCGCGCTGAAGCCCGAAGTGTGGTACCACGTGCCGTAGGCGTGCGGCACCATATCCGTGGCGGTGGCGCGCCGGAAGGCGGCAGCGCCGCGACAGACCAACTCCACCGACTCCAGATCGGACCAGCCAGATTCCTCGCGATAGCGTCGCTCCTTCTCTGCCAGGTAGGCCTGCACCCGCGCGTTGCGCGCGAAGACCCGCGCCAGCATCTCCCGAATCGCCGGCATTCGCGTGGGTCCACCTACCAGGATGAGCCGGTCTACGCGACTCGTATCCGGGTACAGTTCCACCTCGGCCAGGGCCTCGGTGAGCACCATCTCGCAGCGCGCCAGGAACGACGGGTACTCCTTGCCACCCGCCGGGTCGCGCCGGGGCAGTTTCATCCACGTGTCGAGGTCTTGTCGAGTGACGGTCTGGTTCACGATCACGCTAGGCCCGGACGCATTGAACCACAGATTCTGCAGGGACTGCGTCGAGAGCGCGATCTTGGTTCTCTCCAGATTGAAGAGCGCATCGTTCCGCTCATATTGGCATAACTGGGGATAGACGGCGGCGAACCTGGCATCCCGGGCGAGCAGTTGCTCCAGAAGGAGTCCATCCACATCAATGCCTCCCAGCCACGAATCGCCCATCTCGGCGCTGATATCGAGGTTGGGGTTGGCGGGGTCGGTGGCGTCAACGTAGCCGACCACCACATCGAGCGTCCCGCCGCCGAGGTCGTAGACCACCACCAGCTCGCGGCCCTCCCGCCCCGCGCCCGCGGCCAGGGCCGCCGCCTTCGGCTCGGTGAGGATCGTCACCTGTGCGAACGCCTTCTCCGCAGCTTGCTTGGTGGCCTCCACCTGGTCCGGGCCGAAGTAGGAGGGAACGCAGACCACGGCCGAATCGAACTGCTCGCCCGCCCGGCGCTCCGACTCTTTCCGGATGTACTTGAGCAGATCCGCGGTAGCCTCCACCGCAGTCCTCGCTCCCTTCTCCCCGACACGCAGCAGCAATCCGCCAGTGTCTTTGTCCTCCAAGAACCTGTCACTCAACAACTCCAGGAAGGCCAAGCTGCCGGTGACAGCGCCGCGGTCGCGCAGGGCGCGCAGCCGCGCGAGATCGCCCACGATCTCGGCGTAACTCTTGCCGATGATGCGTTTCATATAGCGCAGCACTTCCGCATTCGGCTCCCGCGTGTTGCGCCACGCCTCCACCCCGGCGGTGTCGAACTCGCCGGCGGCCGTGTACTGCACGCACGAGGGGAAGGCTTTGCCGTAGGGCACGCCGCCATGTTGCGGCTCGACCACGGTGATGGCGCCGTCCGCGCGCTGGAAGGCGGCGGCGGAATTGGAGGTGCCCAAGTCAATCCCCAGAACGCCCATCAGTCACGTCCCCCTTTCTCTCGACCAGGAGCATCCCCCGCGGGACCGTTCTCGCTGACTCGCACCACGGCGCGGCGGAACACGTGTTCCACCTTGCGGTCGCCGAAATGCCGTCTTAGGGTGAAGCCGGGCCGGATGACCTCGGCGATCCGCTCACCGGCCTTGGCGGCCGCCCCATTCTCCAACTCATGCTGCTCCGGGTCCGCGGCTGACCCCACGGGCGGCTCGATCCGCTGCACCCCGACTACCAGCAGCGCGCTCTCGAGGCCGTTGCCGATGGCGTCAATCATCGGCCTCAGTTCGGCCTCACCGAGAGACATCTGCTTGAGCCCAAGCACGTTCTGGAGCATGTGGACGAACTGCTCCAGAGCGCCGAGGTGGGCGCGCTGCCATTCGCTGGTCTCCTCGGTGGCCGCGAACCCGTAGCTCTCGAGCCGCGGGTAGAAAGAGTCGGCGGTGTCGCGCAGCGTCTTCCCCAGTTCGGCGAGTTGCTTCGCCTCGCTCTTCAGCGCCAGAAAGGCCTCGTGGACCGGTGGCGGCTTCGGCCGCGACCGCCGTCGGAGGACGACTCTCCCGAGCACGGCGACCCCGGCGAACAGAGGCAGCGCCAGCCAGAGGCCAAGGCGAGAAGACCACGACTGGGTCGGCCCTGTTCCCGGCGTCTCGAGCAGGCGCGCTGCGCCGACTACCACGCCGGCCGGCGTGCGCAGGCCCACCTGGAGCCGGAACTTCCCTCCCTCGGCCAGCTTGGGATGGTTGAACACGAGCCTCCGCGGCGGCGCAAGGGAGGCGAGCACGGCGCGTCCCAACGCCTCCGCGTCCGCCGCGTCGTCGAGGTGGAAACTCGCCCCGCCTGAGTGAGAGGCCAGCGCGGACAGGCGCGCGGCGCCTGCCGCGTAGTCACCGATGATGACGGCGGCGATAGGCACGCCCGCCTCCTCGGCCCGGCGCTCGCAGTCGGCAAAGGAGGAGGCGCTGCTCTCGTCTCCGCCATCCCCGAGAATCACCAACCCCGGAGCGGCCCCCGCCACCGTGGAGAGGACCTCCAGGGCATCGTTCACAGCATCATAGAGGTACGTGCCGCGCGCGGTGCTCTCCAGGCCTGCGAGCGCGGTCGCGACCGCCGCCTTGTCCCCGGTGAACCCCCCTCGTCCCGCCACCTGACCGCCGAACGTCACGACCATGACGCGGTCCTCGGCGCTCAGGTTCGCCACCAGGGTCTGTGCCACCCGAACGGCCTGCCGCCGGCCTTCTGAGGGAACGCTCGCGCTGGTATCGAAGGCAAGCACTATCGCCCGCCGGTCGCGGGCCGCGCCGGCGGTCAGGGCGAACCAGGGCCGATCGCGCCCGAGCGGCTTCTCGCTCCAGGGGAGACTCGCTCCGTTCAAGGAGACGCTCAGCAGGTCCGGCGAGACGTCCCGCACCCGCCTCCCGGTTTCGTCCATCACCGCGAGGTCCGCCGCGCAGGGAAACCCGTCGCACTCCGCCGGGCCGAGGACGATCCGGGGCGCCAAGCCCGCCTGCGCCGACACGCAGAGGCCGAGCGCGAGCAGAATCACGGCGAACCAGAGGCGGCCGCGGACAAGCGCGGAAAGCGGACTGCGTAGCCAAACGCGCGAGGGCTGCGAGACGCCCCTGCGGTCTATCACCCGTAGCTGTGCCACAACTCCCTCCACTCAGCATTCTGAGGCGCGGCTCCATAGGTTTCTGCAGGCGTCCGCCACTCTCCTCCGCCTCCGGCCGGCGGGGGGCCTGAGGAGGCGGACGCCGCGGGAGGCCGAGGGCGCCTCGCACACCTACACATGAGCCGGCCCGGCCGATTCTCGCAGGTTGGAGGGGAAATTGTGCTTGCCCCTCGGTTGTTTCTTGACCGAGATTTGCGTCGTGTGGCAACGGCGATGAACGCGCTACTCCGAGTTTGCGGACTCCGCGTGGGGGGCGGCCGTCTGCGAGGGCGGACATCGCCAAGGGCCTCGGTCTCGCCGATCGCTACCGACAGCACGCCGACGGCTTGTTGGAATTGGC
>CAZUGW010000128.1:0-4665 GCA_964620055.1 uncultured bacterium | reverse complement strand
TTCAGTTGGCCGGAGTGGCTGATCTGCAATCAGCGGGGCGTGGGTTCGAATCCCACCACCCCCAGGCCGATCCCGGAGATCCTGCTGCAGGTCAACGTGGCGTGAGATCCCCTGTCTCCGGCCAGAGCCGGCTGGTGCTCTATCCTTTGCGACTCGCCATAAGGACGCGGGCCATCTCCACCACCGCCGCGGCGTTGCGGTCCCAGGTGTGTTCTCGGTGAACGTAGTCGCGTCCTCGCTCCGCCAACTGGCGCGCCAGTCTCCGATCTGTTGCCAGCCTGACGACCCTGTCGGCCATGTGGGCGAAGTCCTCGTGGCGGAATAGCAGGCCTGTCTCCAGGTCGTGGACCACTTCGCCTAGGCCGGCCAGGTCCGGCGCCACGACAGGCAGCCCGGCGGCCATGTACTCGAACACTTTCATGGGCGAGCAGAAGGGGCGGTGCCAGGGCACCAGGCCAATGTCACCACAGGCCGCCAGTCCGGGCACCTCCTCATGGGGCCTGCTGCCGAGTAGCAGGATGTCCTTCTCGGCCCCCGGCAGATCTCTATATAGATGCTCTCGGAACCAGGGCAGCCTGCTCCCCCCGCCGATCCAGAGAAGACGCGCTCCCGGCAAGGCCGCACGGATGAGAGGCCAACCTGTGCGGATGGCCGTCAGGAGCCGCGCCGGGAAGGGGCCGGCATCGAGCGCTTGAAGCACCACTATCACCGGGGAGGATCCCAGACCGAGTTCTTTCCTGCGGTCCTCTCGTCTGCTCTCCAGCCCTTCGTACTCTGGGGGATGGATGGCGTTGTGCATCACGGTGATCCTGCTCTCGGGCACCCCGAGACGCCGCACGACGTTAGCGACTTCGCCTGATACCGGGAGGAGCGCGTCCGCCATGCTTATCAGGTGAGCGTCTGAACGTCCTGCATACCCGCGAAACAACGGGCTGAATACCTCGGGATGCAGGACCGAATACACCGAGTTCATCTCCCAGATGATCGGGCAATCCACCGCTCTGGCCGCGATCAGCCCAGCATCAGTAAAGACGGAATAGCGCTCGTAGATGAAATCGGGGCGCACCTGCTGGCAGAAGCGGACCACCTGGGAGCGAGACCGGCGAGCCGCCATGAGTTGGGCGAGGTTCACGATGGGGCGCGGCATGTTGGCGCGGAACCACGCGGCCACGCGGACCCGACTCCCCCCGCCAGAGTCCCCCCGAGAGGGCCCGGCCACTGGGAAGCACTCATGGACCTCGTGACCTTGACGACGCAGGGCCTCGATGATGAACCGGATATGCATCAGCGGCGTACTGACTGGCACCCCGCGATACAGGTAGACGATCCGCAAACCTGCACCCTCTAGACCGACCGTCTGGGCGCCGCGAACCTCGCGGCAGTGGCCCCTGTCCGCCCTCCCCCGGGCGGCGGGACGTGATCCTCCGGCACGGTCGTGGTCACTGTTCAGGATAGACCTTGAAGGGTGCACCGTCAACGAGCGCCGTGAGCCGGCCCAACCTGCGCCGCGCGTGCTACGGTTTGCGGTTATCCGCCGGGGGCACATGGATCCAGAGAGGCCTTCCTAGGCAGGAAGGGAGCGTCGGCCACCTCCGGGGTCGCCGAGCGCATTCTCCAGCAGCGCGCGGGCGCGAGCATCCCACGTATTGGCCAGTGCATGCTGATCCAGCTTCTCCAGGTAGTCGGGATCGTTGCGGTGTCGGTAGGCCGTGTCTACAGAGGAGATGAACTCATCGCGGTTACGAGCCACGAACACGCCGGGCCGCTCTCGGCACTCAGGCAGGTTCGTAGAGACGATCGCCTTTCCACCGGCCATATACTCGAAGAGTTTGACGGGGGACACCGACCGCGTGACTCGGCTGAGGGCAAAAGGCACCATGGCGACATCAACCCAGGCAAGGTAGTGTGGAAGCAAGCCGTACGGCTTCGCCCCCAACCAGAAGACGTTCGCGTGCCTTCGGGTGAGGCCGCGCTGCGCCAGCGCGCCATCGTGGTCGGGCCCGATCAGGAGCAGTGACCAGTCCGGGCGGGCCCGGGCGACTGCTGCGAGCAGGTCGAAATCAACCCACTGGGCCAGGGCGCCGTGATAGCCGAGGACCGGCCTCCCCAGATCCAGTATCGGTAGCAGGTCCGCAGGAGGCTCAGGCCGGCGCGAGAGATGGAAGTGCTCGTAGTCCACCCCGTTGGGCAGGTAGAGGACAGGCTTGGAGCGCGCGGCCTGCACCGCGGCGAGCAGGGCGTGCGAGGAGGCCGTCACTAAGTCGCTGCGCGCCAAGAGGTCCTTATGCCGCTCGTCGCAGTCCGGACAGTGCTCTCGGAGCAGGTCTAATTCATCCATGTAGTCGTACACGGAGACGCGATGGGCCTGCGTGCTGAGGTACTCGTTGTTGGTAGCCCACAGGGCGTAGAGCAGATCCACCGGTATCTGAGCGAGGCGCGCCGGATCCGAGAGGAGGAACAGGTTGTCCTCGACCCGCTCATAGCCATCGACGCGATCGTGGGAGTAGTTCGGGGTCAGATAGAAGGTGAGCACCCCGGCCCGCGCCAGCGCGCGCGCCAGTTGCTGCGGGCGTTGGCGGATCGAGTGCCAGTCAATGGTTGGGGTGATGACGGCCTTGCAGGCGAAGCTGCTCAGGTACTCGGCGAGGTACCCGGGGTCCATCTGTCTCATGCGGACGGAGATGTCGAAGTTCGGTTGCACCCAGGACCGACCCCACTTCTGCTCGAAGCGGGCGCGGTTTTTCCTGAACAGCCGATGGTACTCGTCAGGGGGCAATTTCCGGAAGGAGGCGCTTCCGTAGTGGTAGATGAAGATGTCCTCTGCGACGATGAGTCGGTATCCTGCGCTCCGCACCTGCTCGCAGTAGTCGACGTCCTCGAACATGCCGCGTTCGTAGCCCTCGTCCAGCGCCCCCACCTTCTCGTACACCTCGCGGGAGATGGCGACGCAGAAGAAGCCGAGACTCCGCGTCTCGCGGCGCCGACCGCGGAAGGGCGCAAGCACAGCCTCGAGATCCACTTGCGAGAGGGGTACGCTCTCCTTCCCTACGAAGAAGGGAACGATCTGGTCGTTGCCGACGAAGTTGGTGACCGGGCCAACCATGCCCACGCCCTCGGCGAACGCGCTCACGATCCCTTCTACCCAGTGCGGCGTCACCTCAGTGTCGTTGTTGAGCAGGATAAGGATATCTCCGGAGGCGTTCGCGAGGCCGCGGTTATTCCCGCCGGCAAAGCCCAGATTCGCCTCGCTGAATACCAGCTTCGTGTCGGGAAGGTGGAGCCGCTGCAACTCACTCCGTGTCTCATCCGTAGAGCAGTTGTCAACGATCACCAATTCCAGATCCGGATAGTGGCTGCGGCGGAGCACGCTGTCCAGACAGCGCCGTGTATAGGCCCAGTTGTTGTAGGTGACGATGATGACGCTAACCCGAGGGTAGACGTGCTTTCGGATCGCCACCTCGAGCGCCTCCGCACGCTTCTCCCAGGTCTGCTCCTGCGCAAAGCGCTTCCGCAGTTCGCGCTTCTCATCGCTGTCCCCGGTGACGGCACGCGCAATCGCGGCCGAGAAGCTGTCTGCGTCGGCGGCGATCTCTACCAGGCCCGCTCCCTCATATGGAAGGAGTTCCGGGAGCGGGGTGGAGACCACCGGCTTGCCCCCGGCCGCGTATTCGTAGAATTTGACCGGGTTGGTCGCGCGCGTCAGCGGGTCAATCACGAAGGGGATCACGGCTACCTCGAACTGAGCAAGGTATGCAGGGAGTTCGGCGTACGGTTTCTCCCCGAGCAGATGGACATTCGCCAAGCTTGCGAAGGGCTTCACATTCCCCGTGAACTGGGATCCGATGAGCACGAACGTCCACTCGGGGTGGGCGCGGGCGACGCGCCCCAGGAGTTCGGAGTCGAACCAGTGGGCAATCGCTCCGTAATAGCCGACGACCGGACCTGTGCGCGGAGGGAAGTCCACGGGAACCGGCAGATTGGCCGCCGAGAAATGGTCGAAGTCACACGCGTTCGGCAGGAGCAGGTGCCGGGGACTCGGCAGGCTCTTCGTCTCGAACAGCAGGCGCGCGGTGAAAAGCACCAGGTCGGCCTTCGGGAGAAGCGCCCTCTCCTGAGAGATGGCGAGATCGCCGGTCGTCTCAAAGCCGGAGTGCTCGTCCAGGCAGTCGTATACCACACGATTGTTCGGAAGCGACGCAGCCAGCGGGCCCCAGAAGGGGAGATCGACAAGGGAGAGCGTCGCCTCCACCCCGAAGTGCTCCCGCAGTGCGCGTAGCGACCAAGCGAGGTACCGGAGGTCGTCCTCGTCCTCCAAGTGGCTGTGGTAGATGGGCGGGACTCCGCCGCCGACCGCGAGGCGGGCGGAGGCAACGAGCTGCACCCAGTAGATTCCCTCGCCGAGCCGCCTGATGCCGACCCGCTCGGCGATATCCCGATAGGCGGGCCGACCGGGTGGCGCCTCGGCGAACGTGGTGGCGATGCAGAAGACCCGATGCCCCGCCCTCGCCAGTTGCAGGCCGAGCTGCTGAGGCCGCTGGAAACGGCCCTCCCATTCGATGATCGGGAAGAGCAGCACATCGTAAGGCCGCGTCGTCACCACCGCCCCGGGATCGGGGCCATCATTCAGGCCCGTCAGTTCGGAGAGCTCAGAGTGGAACTCCGGCG
>CAZUGW010000127.1:5980-8863 GCA_964620055.1 uncultured bacterium | reverse complement strand
CACCGACGTGCAGCCGGCGAATTTTCGTGCCCTCCAGGGCCTTCACTTTTAGCGTCACCGGCCCCTTCGCGCGTTGGTTCACGCTGCTCGGGTCATAGTCGCCCTCGACGGTCACGCCCCAGCGCTTCGCGTCGGCCGCGTCGCAGAGCTCGGGGTCCATCGCCAGCATCTCCGTCGCCTCGCCGTTCCGGTCGCCCCAGGTGAACGTCAAGTGATTCACGCCCTCCCTCAGCCGCGGCAGAGCGGCGGGCGCGAGTTGCGTCCAGGTGGTGAGGCGGAGCGAACTCAGCCGCGCGGTGCGCGGGGCGCCGGTCAAGTCGAGTCGAATGTGGTACTCGTACTTCCCGGCCACCCACTTCGTCAGGTCAACGTGCTGCTTTCCGCGCGCCTTGGGGTCGGACCACGCCTTCTGCCAATGCCGCCCCTGGTCGGTGGAGACGCGCAACGCGACGTCGCCGGAGGCGGTGAACTCCACGACGGCCCCGTCGCTGTCGTCCCCCGGGTTCGCGAGGTCGTTCGGTTTGCCCGCGATGATGTAGGGCGTGCGCACCCGCCACTCCGCCCAGCCCTTGCCCGCAGTCGCCAACCCCAGCCCGTTCGCGTCGAGCTTCACATTGTGGGTGCGATACACCCCCTCCGCGAAGTCCGCGTAACGCGACGACAGCTTCGGCTCATACACCCACTTCCCGTTGCCATAGCTGTTGTTGACGCTGATCTCACGGGAGGTCTTCGGCCCGGCCGGCTCCTCTTGGAGCGACTTGAGCTGGCCCTCTCCCGTCCAGGAGGGATCCACGCGCCAGCGGCCCTGTCCTCTCCAGTACCGCGTCAGCGACTCTCCCGGTCGCAGGACGAAGTCCATGCTATGCCCGAGCGTGCGCCAGTGCCAGTGCGCCACCCCGGGGCCGTGCTTGGACAGTTCCGAGATGCCACGCACGCCGCCGTTCTGGGGGTAGAAGGGCGACACTTTCTGAGAAGACGGCTCCCACAACTCCGGTCGCGACACTGCCTCCGTGACGCTGACCACGCGGCCGGTCTCATCTACGAGATAGGCGCGCTCGTCCACATCGAGATAGTGCCAACTCCCGTCCCACTCCACCTCAGCGGTGCGGTGATAGCCGCCGAACTCCATCTGCCGCACCCCGAAACCCAGCGCCTCATACAGCCCCTCGATCATACACGCGTGCACGCTGCACACCGCGTAGCCATACACGTTCAGGTCCTTGATCGGGTCCTTGACGATTCGGCTCTCCCAATTCGGGTCGTTGCCCTCCGAGGTATCGGCGTAGTGCCACGTCCCGGTGACAGGATCGGTGAGGTAGCGCCACACGGCCAGCGCCTTCTCTTGGCCCTGGAGACTCGCCCAGCGCGGGTCGGCGGCGAAGCGGGCCGCGTCCCGGGTATCCGCGACGTGCTCGCTCAGAATCCAGGGGCTGTAGACGGTTGCGCGCGCCGCGCTAGCCATCACGATCACTCCTGCCAAGACGAGGAACGCGCGCCCCATCGCGACTCCTTCGCGGGTTAGTGCTCTTCGCCTTCCAGCGTCTTCAGGTCGGGGTCGGCGGGAGGGCGCGGCACAACTGGCTTCGACGCGGGTGGCGTCTCGGGCAGTCCCATCGCCCGCAGTCCGTCCTGCGCCATACCCGCCCAACTGCTGAACGGGTAGCGCTGCAGCAGCGCGCGGAACGCCTCCGCCGCCTTGTCGTTCTCCCGCAGGCGCCGCGCCAGTTCCCCGGCGCGGATCAGCGCGGTCTCGGCCACCGGGTCATCGCGCTGCTTTTCGGCCGCCAGCCGGAAGACGGGCACGGCCTCGAAGGCGTGGCCGCACTCCTCCAGCGCGCAGCCGAGGTCGAAGAGCAGGTCGGCCGGCAGGGCCTCCGGATGGGAGTACTCCTTCATCGCGGCATACGCCTCCGCCGCGCGCGGCAGGTTGCGCTGCTGCAGGAACAACGCGAGCGCACGGCGGTACGACTCCGCGGCGCGCGAGACGCGGCCGGAGACCTCCTGCGCCCGCCCGAGCGCGCACCACGACTCCGCGTCCTCCGGCGATGCCATCACCACGCGCTCCAACTCTCCCGCCTGGGAGAAGAAGCCCGAGGTATCCTCCAACCCCGCGCGGCCGGTGAGCAGGTCGTCTCGCGACACCTTCTTCCGCAGCCCTAGCGCGAGCGCCCCGAGCACTCCGATGGCGAATCCGCCCACGTGGGCCCAGTGCGCCACGCCGCCGGGCGGCGCCCAGCCGGCCGCGACGAGCCAGGTGCCGAGGAACCCCCAGAACATCTCATAGCCGACCCACAAGCCGAGGAAAAGTGGGGCCGGCACGTCCCATATTCCCGCCCGCGCGTAGAGGAAGAACCAGTAGACGTAGGCGGTGCGGACCTTGCTGCGCATGAAGCACACCGCCGAGAGGCCCATGATTCCCGCGATTGCCCCGGAGGCCCCGAGGCGGGGGATGAGAAGGTCGTGCGGCGTGTAGGCGGCCGACACCCGCCAGTCCAGCAGCGTCGCTCCCGCGGCGCCGCCGAAGTAAAAGGCGAGGAACAGCCACGGGCCAAGCACGTCCTCCGCCACCGTGCCGAAGAGCCAGAGGAAGAACATATTGCCGAGGAGATGGCCGAGGCCGGCGTGCACGAAGTTGGAGGCGAACCAGCCCTGGAGACTTGGCTGCGCGGGCACGAACGCGGCGAGCGGCGTGTCGGGCTGGGCGAACTGGTAGACCATCACCACCGCATTGGTCGCCATCAAGCCGTATGTCACCCAGGGCACGCGCAGCTTCGGCCGCGTCGTTCCCAGGGGAAGGAATAGTAACACTCCCTCGACCCTCCCGCCGAACGGACTCCCTTATCACCGTTCTACTTGGAGGAGAGCATCCCTGTTGCCTCTTGA
>CAZUGW010000127.1:0-5970 GCA_964620055.1 uncultured bacterium | reverse complement strand
CGCGGCCTGACGTCGCCGACGCTCAGTAGGCCGAGGCCAGCACACGCATCACTTCCTCGAGCGTGGTAACTCCGGCCGCCGCCTTCTCCACTCCGTCCTGGAGCATGGTGACCATGCCCGCCTCGCGCGCGGCCTGGCGAAGTGCGGCCGTGGAGACGGGACGCGCGATCACCTCCCGCAGGGGCTCGGTGACCGCGAGGACTTCGAACAGCCCGGTCCGGCTCTTGTAGCCGGTCTGGCGACAGGTGCCGCATCCGGCGCCGCGATAAAAGGTCGCCTTGCTCAGGTCCAGGCCCGTCTCCGCCTCAACGCGGCGCAGCAACTCTGCGGAGGGCGAGTAGGGTGCTTTGCAGTCGGGGCAGACCAGCCGCACCAATCGCTGGGCGACGACGGTAGACAGCGACGAAGCGGCCAGGAAAGGCTCGAGACCCATCTCGATCAGCCGCGTCACCGCGGAAGCTGTATCCGAGCCGAGCATGGTAGTGAACACCAGGTGCCCGGTCATGGCGATCGTCGTCAACATCTCGGCCGTCTCCAGGTCCTGCAGTTCATACAGCATCACGATATCCGGATCGCACCACCTGAACATGCGCAGCGCGTTCACTGGCAGCAGACCCAGCTTGCGGATCACATGCACCTGTGTGGTCCCCCGCAGCGCGTACTCCACTGGGTCTTCGATGGTCACGATCTTCCGCTTTGGGTCGTTGAGTTGATTCAGCGCGGAGTACACCGTGGTGGTGCGCCCCGAGCCGGCCGGGCCGACCACGAGGATCAGCCCTTGTGGCACGTGGAAGCGCTCGTCGAGGGTAGCGCGCGTGCGCTCCGACATGCCCAAACGGTCGAAGCCGATGAGCACGCTGCTCTGGTCGAGGATGCGCATCACCATGCCCTCCCCATACACGGAGGTCAGGGTGGTCACCCGGAAGTCGTACTCGCGGCCGTCGAAGCTGACACGGATGCGGCCGTGCTGGGGCAGGCGCCGCTCGTTGATGTCGCAGTCCGCGAGCAGCTTGCAGCGCGCCAGGATCGGCTTTCCGGCCTCTTTCGGCAACTCCAGCGCTTCCTGCAGCACGCCGTCAATGCGATACCGAACGCGGGCGCGGTCCCGGTCCATATCCAGGTGAACGTCGGAGGCCTTGGAGTCTACCGCCTCTCGCATCAAGGCTTCCACGAACTGCGGGACATCGCTTTCCCCTCCTTTCGGCCAGGGGAAGGGGCCGAGGTCCCGCGTCGCGCGGTCGGCATCCACTGCGGCGCGCAGGCCCTCCACTTCCGACTCTAGTGCGGTCGGATCGGAGTGAAGGAAGCGCTCCAGGTCAGTGCGCTGGAAACGCCACTGCTGGCCCACCTTCGCGCCCTTGATCTTCCCCTGCGCCAGCCAGCGATAGAAGGTGGGCTTGCTCACCCTCAGGAAATCCGCGGCCTCCTTCAAGTCCAACACCTCGCCCACCGGCGCGGGGGCCGGGGACGGAGCCTTCTTTCTAGCCATGGGACACCTCCTGGGGGGCCGCCGCGGCGGCCTGATCGAACAGGTAGTCGGAAACCACGGAGAGCGCGAAGTCGAGTCGTCCCTCCTCCTCGCCATCGCGGATCATCTCGGCGGTGAGCGGAGGGAGATCGGGGGCTAGGCGGGCCAGCGCGTCGGCCAACCATTCCCCCTCCTTGATTACCGCGCGCGCCGCGAACAGCACCTCCGTCACCTCGGGGTCGGGCACGGTTTCGGCCGCGCTCTCCAAGGCGGAGGGGAGGGGCACGCCAAGGGACAGCAGTGTTCCCAGCCGGCCTAGAGCCAGGGCGTAGGATCGCCAGGTCGAGGGCGCCTGGGGAGCGGCCTGCTCCACTTCCAGCCAGTCGGCGAGCCGAGAAAGAGATTCGGGAAGGCGGCCACTCACCTCGCCGGCGCGAGCGCACTTCCACACATGGGAGGGAAGGTCGCTCACCAGCCAGGCCTCGGACAGTGGCTCTCCCTTCTGAAGATGTTGCTGCGCGCGAGCGATCATCTCCCCCTGGGAAGGTGTCGCCTCGCTCGCCATGGCATCCAGTGCAACGTGAAGAGACGTCCCGCCCTGAAGGGCGGCCGCCAGTCGGCGGCAAAACCATAGTAAGTCGTCTCGTTCCTGCGGAGAGAGTTGATGCACGCCCATCCGGCGCTCCTTTCTGCAGTGACGCTGACTTATCAACTCTAATCTATGATAACGGTATACCATGTTTGATAATCTGTCAAGAGGTCTTTTTCGCCTGCGATGGGCCCTGGTGATGCCATGACCCGCGACCTCCCGCAACTCCCGGGAATGCGCCCGCTGACGCGCGAAGACCGCGACTTGTTCTGCGGCCTCTTCGCGGCGCGGCCGCCCCAGCAGTCCGAGTTCACCTTCACCAACCTCTTCATGTGGCGGGAGGCCTACTCGCTGCGGATCGCGCGCCTAGACCACGCGATCCTCGTGTTCTCCTGGCGGGCCGATCCGGAGGACTCGTTCCTGTTCCCCCCGCTTGGCGACGCGAACGCGGAGACGGTGCGGGCCGGCCTGCGCGCGCTGACCGAGGCCGGGCATGACGCCAAGCTCGCCCGCGTCACCCGCGCTGATCTGGATCGCTTGGGCCTGGCGGAGGACGGGTATCAGATCGTGTCCGACCGCGACCAGTGGGACTACGTGTATCGTGTGTCAGACCTGATCGAACTGCGCGGCAACAAGTACCACGACAAACGCAATCACCTGGAGCAGTTCCTGCGCGAGCACGAGTATGTCTACCGGCCCCTCACTCCCGAGCTCGCCCCCGCCTGCAAGGCCCTGCACGACCGGTGGTGTGATGAGAAGCACTGCGATCTCTACGCCACGCTGCGCGCGGAGGTGCGGGCGGTGAAAGAGGTGCTCGACCACTACGAGGCCCTCGGCGTGATCGGCGGGTGCCTCGAGATCGGCGGCCGCATCGAGGCCTTCACGCTGGGCGAACTGCTCGACCCCGAGACCGTGGTGATTCATATCGAGAAGGCGAATGCGGAGTACCACGGGCTCTATCAACTCATCAACCAGCAGTTCCTCACGCAGCAGTGGGCGACGATCCCGTTCGTGAACCGCGAGCAGGACCTGGGGCTCGAGGGTTTGCGAAGGGCGAAGGAGTCGTACAATCCCCACCATCTGGTGGAGAAGTTCGAGGTGCGCTTGAAGTGAGTCTCCGTCACGCGCTCGCGTTCGCGCTGTTCCTCTCCGTATCCACCGCGGCCTTTGCCGCGCCGGACATTCGCGCCGTTCCCTCTTCCCCGCGGCCAGGCGAGGTGATCTTCGTCACGCTCTCCGCTGGTAAGGAGTTGGCGCGCGCCTCGTGCGCGTGGAATGGGAAGAGCTACGCGCTCCTCCCCTACGAGGAGGCGCACCGCGTCATTCTCCCGGTGCCCGCGAGTCTGAAGGCGGGCGGCCGTCACGCCACGATCTACTGGCGGTACGCCGACGGCGAAGGTGGCAAGCAGGATCTCCCCCTCGAGGTGCGGCCGCGCGCGTTTGGGATCCAACACCTGACGCTCTCCGCCGCCCAGGAGAAGAAGTACCGCGCGCCCGAGACGGCGCGGGAGTACAAACTGATCGGCGCGGCCCTGGACACGGTGACGGAGGAGTGCTACTGGCAGGGCGATTTCCTGAAACCCGTCGAGGGGCGCATCAGCACCGCCTACGGGCTGCAGCGCTTCGTCAACGGGCACTTCGACTACCGGCACAAAGGGGTGGACATCGCGGCCCCGATGGGGACGCCGGTGCAGGCCGCGGCCGACGGCGTGGTCTCGCTCGCGGACGACTCGTTTCTGCTGCATGGGCAGACCGTGATCGTGGACCACGGGCAGGGCGTGGCCACACTCTACCTCCACTTGTCGCAGATAGACGTCTCCCCCGGGGAGAGCGTGAAGCAGGGACAGATCATCGGGAGAGTCGGCGCCACCGGCCTGGCCACCGGGCCGCATCTCCACTACGGGGTGTACGTCTATCACGAGGCGGTGGATCCGCTCTTCTGGATACGCTTGCCGAAGCAGTGACCAGAGACGCGATCCGGGCGAGGCGCACGCGCCTCGCCCGGTCACCGGTTACGCGATACGGGAGGCGACATCGCCTCCCGCATCCCAGTCGGGGAACTACTTCTTCTTTGCGGCCTTCTTGTTGGCCGTCTTCTTTGCAGCCTTGGGCGCTGCCTTCTTAGCAGCCTTCTTCTTTGCCGGCACTCTTCAGCACCCCTTTCGTGCGCGCCACGCACCTCCGCAACAGGCGCATATCCCACGGCGCGTTATTCAATGGCCATCCGCCTCTTTGGCCAGATATCACATGGTCGTATGTGATATCGGAGGCATTATGCCACACTCCGCGCGATATGCAATACCTTTGATGATGTTCATCGAGGTTTTTTTTCGCGCCTCTCTCTCATCAACACGAGAGCCTTCGCGCGCGGCGAAGGCTCTCCGTGCCTCATCATTCTTGTCGCGGTCGCAACGTCACCGCATGACCCTACGTAAAAGCAACATACTTACATGCTTATTTCGGATGGTCGTTGCGCGCGCTCGCGCGTCGCGAGGAAGACTACTCCTTCACCGCGAGGATCGAGTCCTCCTCGACGATCACGAGGTCCTCACCATTCACGCGCACTTCTGTTCCCGCATAGCGCGAATAGACGACGACATCACCGACTTTCACTGACAACGCAACGCGCGCGCCATCCTTCATCGCGTGTCCGCTTCCGACGGCCAACACCTTTCCCTCCTGCGGGCGCTTGCGCGCGGTATCGGGAAGGAGGATGCCTCCCGCGGTCTTCTCCTCCGCCTTGCTAGGACGCACGAGCACACGATCACCAAGCGGCTTCAACATGCGGCTGAACCTCCTCGTGGGGTATCTTCGCGACCGACTGGGCTTGCCTCGCGCCTCGCGCAAGGCAAGCCATTGTAGGAGCGGGGCCGCACGATTGTCAACATGAATCGCGCGGCGTGGGCAGGAAGGCCGCCGCTTGGCCAGAATCGCGAGAGAGGCCTGTGGGGAGAGCGATGCCTTTCAACGGACTCCAAGATTACCTCGCGGCGCTGGAGCGCCGCGGCGAACTGAAGACGATTGACCGCGAATTGGACCCGGATCTCGAGATCGCGGAGATCGCGGATCGCGTGATCGCGGCCGGCGGGCCGGCCCTGCGGTTCACGCGGCCGCGCGGGTCGCGCTATCCCGTCGTCATCTTCGGGACGCTGGCGCGGACGGCCTTCGCCCTCGGCGTGACCGAGTTGGACGAGATCGGGGCGCGGATCGAATCCCTTCTCCGCACCCAGCCCCCCGGCTCGTTTCTGGAGAAGCTGCGCGCCCTGCCCCGCCTGGCCGAGATGGCCTCCTGGGCGCCCCGCACGGTGAAGCGCGCCCCCTGCCAGGAGGTGGTGGAGGAGCAGCCGTCGCTGGGCGACCTCCCCGTGCTCAAGACCTGGCCCCAGGACGGGGGTCCGTTCCTCACCCTGCCCCTGGTTATCACCGCCCACCCCGAGACCGGCCAGCGCAATGTCGGCATGTACCGGATGCAGGTGTTCGATGCGCGCACCACGGGGATGCACTGGCACCCGCACAAGGTTGGGGCCGAGCACTACCGCGGCTACGAGCGTCTCGGCCGCCGCATGCCCGTCGCCGTCGCCCTCGGCTGCGACCCCGCGGTGATCTACGCTGCCACCGCGCCCCTGCCCGAGGAATTCGATGAATTCCTCTTCGCCGGGTTCCTGCGCCAGAAGGCCGTGGACCTCGTCCCCGCGCGCACCGTGGACCTCCTGGTCCCCGCCGACGCCGAGTTCGTGCTGGAGGGCTACGTTGACCCCGGCGAGCGGCGCACGGAGGGGCCGTTCGGCGATCACACGGGATACTACTCCTTGGCGGACGAGTTCCCGGTGTTTCACCTCACCGCGCTCACGCGCCGCGCCAATCCCGTCTATCCCGCTACCATCGTGGGCCGCCCGCCCAAGGAGGACCGCTT
>CAZUGW010000126.1:5592-8908 GCA_964620055.1 uncultured bacterium | reverse complement strand
CGCATCTCCTCCAGCACCGCCTGATAGCGCGCCGGGTTGCAGATCACGGTGACGAAGCGATGGTTCTTCGCCGCCGAGCGCAACATGGAGGGGCCGCCGATGTCAATGTTCTCGACGGCCTCGGCCAGATCAACGTCCGGCCGCGCGACGGTCGCCTCGAACGGATAGAGGTTGACGACCACGAGGTCAATCATGGTGATCCCATGCGCGCCGGCCGCGGCCATGTGCTCGGGGTTGTCGCGCAGCGCGAGCAGCCCGCCGTGCACCTTGGGGTGCAGCGTCTTCACCCGCCCGTCCATCATCTCCGGGAACCCGGTGTACTCCGAGACATCGGTGACCGCGATTCCGGCCTCGCGCAGATGCGCCGCCGTCCCGCCGGAGGACAGGATTTTCACTCCCAGTTCGACCAGTCCCGCCGCGAACTCGCGCAGGCCGGACCTGTCGGAGGCGCTGATAAGCGCCGTCTGGATACGCGCCATGGATGGGAACCTCGTTCTGGGGAAGTCCGACGGGGTGAGTATAACACGCCGCGCGAGCGAGTGTCAAAGCAAGCAATGCTTATATCGCCTCGCGCCACTCCAAAGGAAACCGCGAAGCCGGGCGGAATCCTATCGTGGTCGCGCGTCGTCGCAGCCGCGCGTCGCGCCCGGAGAGAGGTAGCGATCATGACCCCCCGACAGCGCTTCATCGCCGCTTTGGAGCGCGCGCCGCTCACCGGGCGCGTGCCCCATTTCGAGCTCGTCTTCTTCCTTACCATGGAGGCCTTCGGCCGGGTCCATCCCTCCCAGCGCCGCTACGCCCAGTGGGACCAGATGGAGGAGAGGGAGCGACAACTCCATCGGCAGGACATGGCCGAGCTCTATGTCCTGACCGCGGAGCGGTACGAGCATTCCGCCATCTTCCTCCACCCGAACCCCAGCACCGAGAGCGAGGTGTTCCGGCTGATTGACCTGGTGCGCGAGAGATCAGGCGACCGCTGCTTCTTGATGCTCCACGGCGACGCCACGTTCGGCATCCCCGACGGCGACCGCATGTACGACTTCGCCGCCCGCCTGGCCGACGACCCCGAGGGCCTGAAGCGAGAGGCCGAGGAGGAGGTGGAACAGCAACTCGCCCGCGCCGCGCGCCTCCGCGATCACGGCGGCCTCGACGGCTTCGCGCTCTGCTCGGACTACTGCTTCAACGTCGGCCCGTTCCTGAGCCCGGCCCAGTTCTCCGAGTTCGTCACCCCGTACCTGGCGAAGCTCGTCCAGGGCTATCGAGATATGGGGTTCTACACCATCAAGCACACCGACGGCAACATCATGCCGATCCTCGACCAACTGGTGCAGGCCAACCCGCACGCCTTGCACTCCCTCGACCCGCAGGCCGGGATTGACATCGCGGAAATCAAGCGTCTCTACGGCGACCGCGTCTGCCTGATTGGGAATGTCAACTGCGGCCTGCTCGATACCGGCACGGAGGAGGAGTGCGTGGAGTCGGCGCGCTACGCCTTGCGACACGGGATGCTGGGCGGAGGGTACATCTTCTCCACCTCCAACTGCGTCTACACCGGGATGCGCCTCTCGCGCTACGAACTGATCCTTGACGTGTGGCGGAGGGAGGGGAACTACTGACCTCTCGCCGGACACTCATCCCCCAGGCACTCCCGGTTCAGCGCCATCTGATCGCACTCCGGCGCGAGGCCGGCCTCCAGCGCGTGGGGGAGGTACTCCCCCGACAGCTCGCAGCCGAGCTTGAGCGCGAGATAAGCCTCCCGCCGGCAGCAGCGCGGCGCGCTGATCTTGCCCAGCTCTGCCAAGAGTCTGCTCACCACGGTTTGCGCGTCACTTCGCGGTCCGTGCGCCAGTGGCGTCGCGTGGAGCAGCGTCGCATAGGCCACGCCGATGCCCAGGGCCGCCGAGCACGCTCCCCAGTAGCCGCACGTCCCGCCCGGGAACTGCGCGGCGCGGTCAATCGCCGCGTCAAGGCGCGCCTGCGGCAGGTCGCCGAAGCGATTGCGATAGGCGGTCAGAAACGCGGCCGGGGCGAGCGCGTGATGCTCCGGCCCGTGCACCGGGAAGAGATGCGAACGCCGCAGCGCGAAGAACAGCGCCACCGGGTCGGTTTCCGCGCTGCGCGCGCAGAACGATTTCAGGAAGCTGAGGTGGTCCCCCGCGTGGCACTGGTCGCAGACGAAGTGCCCCTGCTCACAGCGCGCGTTCGCCCGCTTCACCGCGCCGCAATAGTGGCAGCGCAGTTCCTCCTCGGTGTCGAGATACACCAGCGGCGCCGCGCACACCATGCAGTCAACGATCTGCCTTTCCTGTAGGGCGGGCGTGCCTACGCCCGCCACCTCGCGTAGGGGCACGGCCTGCCGTGCCCCCACCTCCCTCCACGCCCGCACCGTCACCGAATAGAACGCCACCTCCTCCACCGTCCGCCAGGGCGTTTTCGTCAGCACCTCCACGTGCTCGAAACCCAGCTTCTCCAGCGTCTGCACCAGCTTCCGCTCGGTCATCGCCCCCGCGATGCACTCGCCCCGCAGCCGCGGGTTGAACCTGATCTCCGGCGGCAGGGCCGTCTCGCTCACCAGGTCGCTGATCACCGCCCGCCCGCCGGGTCGCAAGGCCCGCCTGATCTCCGCGAACACGCGCAGCTTCTCGGGCGAGAGGTTGATCACGCAGTTCGAGATCACCGCGTCGGCCTGCCCGTCCTCCACCGGCAGGGCCTCCAGGTAGCCGCGCCGGAACTCCACGTTGTCATAGCCCAACTTCTCCGCGACGACGGCGCGCGAGGCCTCAGAAAAGTCAAGCATTTCACTTGTCATATCCACGCCGATGACGCGGCCCGTCCTCCCCACCAGCCGGGAGGCGATGAAGCACTCCAGCCCCGCCCCCGAGCCCAGGTCCACGATGGTCTCGCCCGCCCTCGGATCGGCCAGGAAGACCGGGCTGCCACAGCCGTAAGAGCGCGCCACCACCTCGTCCGGGATGTGGGTGAGGTAGCGCCGATCAATCAACACCGGCGAGCAGATCTCCGTCTTCGGCTCCCGCGCGGCCTCGCCGTAGTAGCGCTGAATCTGCGCCCGCGCCTTCGCGACCACGTCCTGGATCAGCACGCAGTTCGAGTGCACGAAGTCCACCCGGTGCGCGCCGCCGTTCTTCACCCCGGCCTCCATCGGGCAGCCGTACCCATCGTCGCCCATCATCTGATACACCACCGGCCCCGGCCGGTGGTTGCCGATGAGCGCCTTCCGCTGGCCCACCGTTTCCGCGATGATCTCCCGCGCCAGGGCGCGGTGCAGCGGCAAGTACGGGTCCACGGCCGGCACGGC
>CAZUGW010000126.1:0-5582 GCA_964620055.1 uncultured bacterium | reverse complement strand
TGGCCGGCGCCACGGCGTTCTTCAACAAGCCGATTCGGAAGGAAACTTTCATCGCCGCGCTGCTCGATGCTATCGCGAGCGATGCGTGAGGGTGGCGCGGCGTGGCCGTTGCGCGCGAAGAAGGCCTGCTCCGGATCGCCGCCGCCGTGGAGGAAGAGCAGCGGGTCGCCGTTCAGCGGCCGCGTGATCACGCTCTCCTCCCGCCGCGCCGCGAACGCATCGCTGGCCAGCCAGATGTCGCGCAGCGACGTCTCCCGCAGCGAGCCGCCCGCCTCCGAGTCAATGCCCACGAGACAGGCCGACGGGAAGACCCGCCCGTCGCGATGAATCGCGAGGCTGTCCCAGCACGCGTTGGAGAGATCGCGCTTCACCCCCGGGTCGCCGTTCACCACCCTCCGCGCGTTCTCGACATTGTCAATCACCAGGCCGAGCTCGCGCGCGTGCCGCCTCAACTCCGACACCGCGCCGATCAGCCGCGGCATCGCCGCGCGCGGCAGCTTGCCGCCGCGCTCCCGTGCGTGCTGCCACATCAGGTGCATCTGCCCCACGCCCAACTCGCGCACCAGCGTCGCGAGGGGGACGAGGTCATCGAGGTTCTGCTTCACCGCCACCGTCGCCACGGTCACGTTCAGCCCCGCCGCCGTCGCCGCCCGCAAACCTTGCACCGCGCGGTCGAAACTCCCCCGCGACCGCAGCGCGTCGTTGCGCACCGCGCAGGAACCGTCGAGGCTCACTTGCAGGAACAGCTTCTCCCGCGGCAACTCCACGAGCGCCGCCACCAGCTCTGCGTCGAGCAACGTGCCGTTCGTCATCACCACCGCGGTCGCGCTGTAGCCCTGCGTCACCTCGCGCAGGATCGCTACCAGATCCGCGCGCAGGAACGGCTCGCCCCCGGTGAAGTACAACGTGTCCGCGCCCAGGTCCACCGCCTCGCGGATCATCCGCCGCAGTTCCTCGCCCGGCAGCCCCTGTGCGCCCGCGGGCCCCGACGAGACGAGACAATGGCGGCAGGAGAGATTGCAGCGGTCGGTGACGTGCAGCCACACTTCCCTCAGTCGGTCCGGCCGGAGGTAGCGCGCGCGCCCTTCGTAGGGCGGACGCGGCGGCGGAGAGACGAACTCGCGCACCTCCTCCGCGAACCGCCCCACCACGTGCAGCGCCTCGCGCAGGCCGAGCGCGCGGCACTTCGCATAGCGATAGCTGACCTCATCCGCAGTCTTCCCCTCCCACAACTGCTTGACGAGCCACGCCCCCTCCTCGTTCGTCGCCAGCCAGTTCGGGGACTGCGCGTCAATGGCTAGATGATAGCCGTCCTGCTTGCTGATATGAAGCTGGTGCTGTGGTGTCATCGTGGCGCCCAACCCGTTCCTCACCAGGTGCGGAGATCACATCCCCGCCCCCTGCTTCACCCCGCCCTGTGGAAAATCCTATCGCCTCCCGCCCCAACTGGCGACCTTTCACCATATTGTCCGGGTTTGCTCCCAGATGCGTTCACAGATTGGCGGGTTAGGCCGCGCGTTGCAGCTCCGCGCCGGGGACAGGCAGGCCCAATTCCGCCAGCGCCGCGCGGGTGGATTCGTATCCTGTATGGTGAATGCAGTTCAGGCCCAGGCCGTGGGCCACCGTCGCGAACATCAGCCGATCCTCGGCATACACCACCTGCTCCGGCGAGGCTTGCGCGATGTCCAGCGCAAAGCGGTAAATGTCTTCGTCCGGCTTGCGAAGATGCACGAAGCTCGACACCACGAACACCGAGATGAACTCGGTCAGGCCGAAAGTGCGGAGGCGGTGGACCGCCAGCTCCCGCCCCTCGTTGCTGACCGCGGCCATCCGCACTCCGTCACGGCCGCTCAGCGCGCGGAACAGAGTCAGCATCTCAGGATAGGGTTGCGACTGCTCGAACATGTACCGCCGAAACCGGTCGCGCGAGAACGGGCGCGGCTCATAGAAGATCACCCGGTCGAGATAGGTGTCGAGGCTGATCTTGCCGGTCTCGTAGGTGTCGAACGTCAGGTGATGGCGCTCGTTCATCTCGTCGTAGTCGAGATCGCACACCTCGGCCGCCCGCCGGCGCATCTCCCGATCCCAGCCGTTGGTCAGGATCACCCCGCCGAGATCGGTGAAAATGGTCGTGATCTTCGCCGCGGTCTTCGCGCGCAGTAGCATGGCCCACCTCCTCCCTGGTCAGGAGATGATAGCACCGCTGCGCGCTACGCGTTGCGAAGGAGACGCGCCAGCGCGCGCAGCGCGCGCCCGCGGTGGCTGATGGCGTGCTTCTGTTCCGGGGTGAGTTGGGCCATGGAAACCCCGTGGCCCTCGGGGACGAAGATGGGGTCGTAGCCGAAGCCCCCCGCGCCCGCGGGTTCGCGCGCGATGCGGCCTTCGCACGTTTCCTCCGCGAGCAATTCCGCGCCCTCCGGTGAGACGAACACGGCCGCGCAGCGGAAGCGCGCCGTGCGCCGCTCGTCAGGCACGTCGGCGAGCAACGCGAGCACCTTGCAATAGCGGTCCGCATCGCTCGCGCCCTCCCCCGCGTAGCGCGCGGACGTCACCCCCGGCTCTCCACCGAGCGCGTCTACCTCGAGGCCAGAATCGTCGGCGATGGCGGGCAGCCCCGTGGCTCGCGCCGCGGCGCCGGCCTTGAGGAGCGCGTTCTCTGCGAACGTGTCACCCGTCTCAGGGGGCAGCGTAACGTCGGGAAAGTCGGCAAGTGGAACCACCTCGAACCCCAGTCCCTCCCCCACGAGAATCTCCCCGATCTCCCGCGCCTTCGCCCGGTTCAAACTCGCCACCACTGCCCTGACCATCTACACCCTCCTCTCCGGGCCAAGGATGTCATCCCGAGCGACTCGCAACCCCGAGCGAACGCGAGGGTGCGAGTTATGCGAGGGATCATCACCTGCACGGGCCGTTCGAGCTACCACTCACATCTTCCGCGAGAAGTCCGTGTCATACCAATCCGCGGCCAGGTCCTGCCACGTCGGATTCATGGACTCCAGCAAGGCCACCTTTTTCTCTCGCCGCCAGCCCTTCAACTCCTTCTCTCTCCCGGTCGCCATCGTCACGTCCCCGAAGCCCTCGTGATAGACCAACATAGTCACGTCGTATCGCTCCGTGACCCCCGGCGTCTCCTTCTGCTTATGCTCCCACATCCGCCGCTCCAGATCGTTGGTGACACCGATGTACAGCGTCCTCGTCTTGCTGGCCATCATGTAGACCCAGTAGGTCCGACCCATACGCTCTCCCCTCCCCTATAAATCCCGTGCTGGTGATGATCCCTCGCATAACTTGCTGCGAACAGCACGCAGCAAGTCGCTCGGGATGACAGCATTCTACCGACTCCCCTACAGCCCGATCTCCGCCAGCGCCGCCTTTTGCGCCGCGAGCAGTTGCTTGATCCCCGCGGTGGCCAGATCGAGCATCTGGTTGAGCTGGTCGCGGGTGAACGGCATCCCCTCGGCCGTGCCCTGCACCTCCACCAATCGCCCGCTGGCCGTCATCACCACGTTCATGTCCACTGTCGCGCTGCTGTCCTCCGCGTAGCAGAGGTCGAGCAGCAGCTCCCCGTTGACGACGCCGACGCTCACCGCGGCCAGCGCCTCGAAGGTGGGAAGGGTGGTAAACGCGTTCCCCTTGCGGAGCTTCCCCAACGCCTCGATCAGCGCGACATAGGCCCCGGTGACGGAGGCGGTGCGCGTCCCCCCGTCGGCCTGGAGCACATCACAGTCCAGCGTGATGGTGCGCTCGCCCAGCGCGGGGAGGTCCACGATGGCGCGGAGGGCCCGCCCGACCAGCCGCTGAATCTCATAGGTCCGGCCGCTGGACTGAATGCGATGGCGCGGCGTACGCTCGGAGCCGGCGCGCGGCAGCATCCCGTACTCGGCCGTCACCCAACCGCGCCCGCCGCCCATCATCCACCGCGGCACTTCCCTCGCGACGGAGGCGGTGCACAGCACCACGGTGTCGCCGAACTCCACCAGACACGACCCCTCGGCGAACTTGTTATAGCCCGTCGAGAGCGAGATGGGACGGAGTTGATCGTTCGTGCGGCCGTCGGTTCTCATGGCAGTCCTCGGGTCTAGGGTTTAGGGTCTAGGGTCTAGGGTCTAGGGAACGGCCGTGGGGGGCTGATTGCTTCGGCACGGAAGTGCCGAAGTGTCCACGAGTTAGCAAGTCTAGGATCAGATCTCCGTGGCACTGGAAGTCTTCGGCTCGCAAGGACTCAGTCTCCGCCCAATGGGGATTGTCGGCCTCACCGTCGTCAATCTCGCCCTTGCCGCACGGCTCCAGCGTCTCCGGCGTGCAGAGGTAGTAGAACGCAAGATGATGATATGCCTGGTCCGAGTCCTCCCAGTAGAAGAAGCTCTCTTGAAAACCAACCAGAGGTCCAACAGAGACCTCGATTCCTGTTTCCTCCTTGATCTCCCGTCTCAGGGCTGTTTCCATTCTCTCCCCAGCTTCCACCCCCCCGCCTGGCGGGCAGCGCCTGCCGGTACGAGGGAGGTCTACGAGAAGGAGCCGATCTCGATGCACGACCAGTCCATAGACCGAGGGACGGAACTGCAACTGGTTCCTGGGCACCCACTTCGTGCCCCCGAGGAAGGCGCTGCACTCGATCAACTCGTCCATCCCTGCCTCATTCCCCACAGTCGTCCCCTAGCCCCTAGACCCTAGCCCCTAGACCCTAGACCCTAGACCCTAGACCCTCTTTGCCACCCTCACCAACCTCAACCGCGCCATCGGCGGCAGCGGTCCCCCGATCAACGGACGCGCATAGTCCAGGAACGCTGGCGTCACATCATTGCCTTCCGCGTTGATGAACTCCGCGGGAACGGGCCGCTCGGCGTTGGCCACGTCGGCCAGCGGAGCGGTGCCCGTCTCACAGCGATACGGATTGTTGCTCACGCGCACCAGCGTGACCATCTGGTCGCTCATCCCCTCGCAGGCCCGCATCACCGCCGCCGAGCCCGCAAGCTTCGCCTCCGTCGCGTCCACCACCGACTGGGCCGCGCCGAAGGAGCGCTGGATGGTACCGGACTTGTCCGAGCGCGCCTTGATTCCCAGTTCCGTCGCGATCAACTCCACCAGGAACTCGCCCACTCCGCCGAGTTGCTTGTGCCCGAACGAGTCCGTGCCCACCGCGTGCTTGAACGTGACGATGGGCTGGCCCTCCGCGTCGCGCAGACCCTCGCACACCGCGATCACGCAGCCATTCCCCTTGTCCACGACCCGCTTCACGTCGGCCAGGAATCGCTCCGGCGCGAACACGCGCTCGGGGAGGTAGATCAAGTGCGGCGGGTCGCCGGCCTGCTCGCGCGCGAGCGCGGTCGCGGCGGTGATCCAGCCCGCGTTGCGCCCCATGGTCTCGAAGATCTTCACCGTGTCCACCGTGGACATGGCCGCGGTATCCAGCCCCGAGCCCTGCACCGCCAGCGCGTTGAACCGCGCCACGCTGCCGTAGCCCGGACAGTGATCGGTGTACCCGAGATCGTTGTCCACCGTCTTGGGGACGCCGATGACGCGCATCTCCCAGCCCGATTCGTGGGCGAGCTTCCCCACTTTGTGCGAGGTGTCCGCCGAGT
>CAZUGW010000125.1:7480-8985 GCA_964620055.1 uncultured bacterium | reverse complement strand
CCCTCGCGCGCGACTTCTTCGCGCGGGGCGGGAACTGCTTCGACACCGCGCACATCTACGGCGGCGGGAGGATGGAGCGGCTGGTGGGACAGTGGATCAGGAACCGCGGGGTGCGCGCGCAGGTGAACCTCATCGGCAAGGGCGCGCACTCGCCGAACTGCTATCCGGAGTTCATCACGCGGCAGCTTCACGAGAGCCTGGAGCGCTTGCAGACCGAGCACGTGGAGATCTACCTGATGCACCGCGACAACCCCGAGGTGCCCGTGGGCGAGTTCGTGGAGGTGATCAACGAGCATATTCGCGCGGGGCGGATTCGCGCCTGGGGAGGCTCGAACTGGACGCTGGAGCGCGTGGAGGCGGCGACGGAGTATGCGAAGTCCAAGGGACTCGTTGGCCCGGCCGCGGTGAGCAATAACTTCAGCCTGGCAGAGATGATCCAGCCGCCGTGGGGCGGGTGCCTCGCGGCCTCGGACTCGGCGTCCCGCGCGTGGCTGGAGCAGCGACAGATGCCCCTGCTCGCGTGGTCGAGCCAGGCGCGCGGATTCTTCACCGACCGCGCCGGGCCGGAGAATCACGAGGACGAGGAGTTGTCGCGATGCTGGTATAGCGCGGGGAACTTCGCGCGCCGGGCGCGGGCCTATGAGTTGGCGGCGAAGAAGCGGGTCGAGCCGATCAACATCGCGCTGGCCTACGTCCTCGCGCAGCCGTTCCCCACGTTCGCGCTGATCGGGCCGCGGGCGCTGGCGGAGACGTCGTCGTCGTTTCGGGCGCTGGAGGTAGAGCTGACCCCCGACGAGGTCCGTTGGCTCGAGGGATAGCAGAACACAAGGCCCCGGGGCGGCCTGGCTGAACGGGCCGCCCCGAGCTATTCAGGGAGGAGCCTCCCGTCGCTTGCGTTAGCCCAGACCGACGCGCGCCTCGGCGGAAACGTTGCGGTACTGCGGCTGGGTTGCCATGGTGATAGTCATGATGTCCTGGCCGTCCACGGGGAGGTCGGCCAGGGAGACGGTGCGGATCGCCTGGTTGTCGTAAGTGCGGAAGAACATCCGGCGGTTGGCGAGATCGGAGACGGTCGCCCACTGCGTGTAGTCGTAGATCACCGACCCGTCCGGGTGCACATCGCGGGCCGAGCCGACGGGGATGGTGACGTTGCTGAGAATGTTCCAGGCCAGGTTGACGCCGTCGTCCGCGGTCTTCACGGGCTGCGCGGTCTGCTGAAGCGCCAGCACGCGCACGAACCGGGAGGGCGGCGTGAAGTCCCCCGGCAGGCCCAACATGCCGGAGCCTTGGCCGAAGGACTGGAAGGTCTTGCCTCCGATGTCCACCGGCGGCACGTTGACGGCGCTGAGGTTGACGTAGTTGCGCAGGTTGGTGAGATGCCAGTCGAAGGTGGGGGAGTTGGTGATGACGCCCAGCGGGTTGTCGTAGGTCTTGAGCTGGCCGCCGTTCACGTACTCGACGACGAGCACGTTCCCGCTCGGGTCGGTGACGCGGTAGTGCAGGGG
>CAZUGW010000125.1:0-7470 GCA_964620055.1 uncultured bacterium | reverse complement strand
GAGCGGGATGCCGGCGCGCGCCCCCTCCACCACGGTCACCTTGCCCAGATTGTCCTTCACCTCCTGGACGGTGGCGAAGTTGCCGAGCATCCACCCCACCAGGTCTATGGAAAGCAGCGCCTTGTTCGTATTCTGCGGGGTGAGCGCGGCATATCCGGCGTATCCCGGGAGCAAGAACGCTCCGGCCGAGAGGCCCTTCTCGTTGATTCCCTCGGCGGTGATGGAGGTGCCCATTCCGTTGGTGCCGAGGACGGCGTACTTCTCCGTCCAGGTCATCCCGTTCTTCCCGTCGGGCAGGATGGCGGCCATGGCGTAACCCCGCGGAATCATCAGGAGATTGGATTGCAGGTCCTGACCGAACTCCATAGTGCGCGCGCTGACCACGCTGCCGTCCGTGGTCTTCACGGTGATGCCGGTGCAGGCCAGCGCGAGGCCGGCGGATAAGGCCAGCCACAAGAGAACCGAGGCAATGGCGAAAGCACGCATCGTCGCATTCCTCCGCGTTCAGATTCGTGCGGTTTGTCGCACTCGCGACATCGGCCATGTAACACCGCGGGCGGAGGCGCGGGAAGCGAGGTTCGCGCCGCGGGGTGCTGGGGAAGGGACACGCGGGGTACGGAGACAGATCGCCGGGCGTAGTAGATGGGGGTGAGAGGACACAAAGGCGCGAAGGCACAAAGGCCATAGGAGGAAGTGTCTACGGCCTGTTCCACTTTCCGCCGCTAGAGGAACCTTTCCCCGCCTGCCGAACTGAGCTATCCTATGGGACTCGCTCCAACAAGATTCGTGGACTGGATGAACAACCACACCCACAAGGACAGCTTGGGCTACGTCTATCACTACCACCCGCGGAGTGACGCCCACTCGATTGCCCTGTGCACCTTCCTCTGGCAGGACCTCCTGGAGGCATGTCCGGTGCTGCGCTCCCAGGCCGAATCCGGAGAGGTGGTCTGCGGGATCAACGTCAGGTTCACCTGGCCGACGACGGGCAAAGCCAAGACTCTGGACTTAGCCATCGGCCCGCCCATTGATCCCCCGCCTACCGGCCAGACCGCGCCGGTGGTCAACGCCAAACTCGCCGACGTGTTCCTGGCCTGCGAAGCCAAGTCTGTGATGACCGAGCACGGCAAGTCACAGCCACGCGTCTACGACGAGCTCAGTTCATCGCACGAGATCGTCCATCAGGGGAAACAGGAAACCATCGCCGCAGGACTGACCGTGGTGAACATCTGCGCCACGTTCGTATCGCCGCTACGCCAGAAGGCTCCCGGCGAGCCGCATGTCTCGCAACATAAGCAGCCTCAGGCGGCGGGAAGAATGGTGGAGCATCTCCGGGGACTGCCGATCAGGGAGGCAGTCGGGCAGGTAGGATTCGATGCCTACGCGACCGTCGTGTTGAGTTGCGACAACCAGAATGCCGCCGTCCTCTGGACCGATCCCCCCGCGCCTCAGCCCGGAGACCGCGACCACTACGGGACCTTCCTGGAGAGGATCAGCCGGTTCTACTCAGAGCGGTTCGGCTAGCCTCAGGGTCCACGACCAGCAGCGCCCTTGAGGAGAGCATCGGGGCCTGCGCCATCTCTTGTTCGAGTCGCTTCCTGGCCATGCGCACATAGCGCGGGCTGAGCTCTACCCCGATGCTATTGCGCTCAGCCCGGATCGCCCCGACCATCGTGGAGGCCGTCCCCGCGAACGGGTCGAGCACTGTGTCCTCGACGAAAGAGAACATCCGGATCAGACGATAGGCCAGCTCCACCGAGAAGGGCGCAGGATGGTCGCGCGTTGATGTCCCAGAGACGTCATGCCACATCGCGCGAAACCACTTCGCGTGTTCGACCTTGGAGAGCTTGGACCGCCGGCGCTGCTCTTCCGTCGGCTTCCGGTACCCTCCCGGCTTCCGCAACATGAGGAGGTACTCGACATCGTTCTTGATGATCGCGTTCGGCTCGTAGGGCTTGCCCAGGAAGGATGACCCGTTCTCAATCTCATAGCTGATGTTTGCGATCTTGTGCCAGAGAATCGGGGTCAGGTAGTCAAAGCCGAGGCGCCGACACCGGACCGAAATGTCCGCGTGGAGAGGCATCACCATATGCCGCCCCTGGTTCCTTCGCCTGGCGATGCAGACGTCCCCCACCACACAGACCAATCGCCCTCCAGGAACCAACGCCCGATAGCAGTGTCGCCACACCTTGTCGAGCTCATCGTGGAAGGTCTCGTAATCGGCGACGTGGCCAAGCTGACCGGGGTCGTCTTCGTACCGCTTTAGCGTCCAATAGGGTGGGGAGGTCACTACCAGGTGAACGGAGTCATCGGCGATCCAGTCGAGCTCACGTGCATCACCGAGATGCAGTTGGTGGGTCGTGACGGCCTCCGCCGCCTCATACCTCACGCTGCTCTCGCCGACCGACTCCGTGTCCAGCGCCTGCTTCTTCGGCTTGCGGCCCGAGACGATCTTCTTCGTGGGCTTTCGGATTGCTTTCATCTCATCAGAGTTTCGTCGCGACCCCTCCTAAACCTCTGTCCCTCACCAAAACGCTTTGCGGTAGGCTAGTCTGCTATTCAGACTTGCCCCTAGCGGCTTCATCCAGCTTGGGAAGAAGGTTGCCCTCCACCTCTTGCATCAGGCGATCTACCACCTCACAGCCAAATGCCTTCTGCTGCGCCGCGGCGTTCGCGAGATTGGCAGAGATGACTGGAGACGGAGAGAGTGCGGCATACTCTGTCATGCGAGAAGCGCCCATGAGGGTGTCAACAGCCCCTTTGGAGCTTATGTAGTAGCAGACGACCTCCTCGGCTAGTTCGCGAGGGAGCAGCAGGAGCTTTGTCCCCATGCTGTCAAAGACGGCGAAGTAGTTCTGTTCGGCCAGCCACACAGTGGGGGCTACGTTCGCCTTCAGGCCGGGGGCAATCTCCACCCAGCGCGCGACTAGGCCCCGTAGTTCAGCCGCCAGAGCACCGGCAATGCGTCTCTGCTCCTCGGCTCTCTCTCGCTCCTTCTCCTGTGACTGGCGTTCCTCCCGGAGGCGTTCCAGGTTCACCATGTCCTCAGACGCCTTGGCAGACCGGGCGGCCTCCTTTGCAGCTCTGTAAGTTAGCCACGCAAGCACGGCAGTGAAGAGCGCGGTTAGGGCGGTACCGATGGCAAGAGCCATGCTGATCTTGAGGGCAGAGGGGTCAGCTTCAGCCAGCTTTGTCGTAGCCTTCGCTAAGGCATCAAGTGCTTGCGGCAGTGTGGCTGTCATAGTGTTCCCTCGCTTTGCCACAGTGTAACACGGAAAAGGCGGAGCATCCAGGTGAAGGGCTGTTGGGGCGATGGCCGAGGAAGCGGCCGGCCTATGGCGAAGGAGTGAGGCAGACTGGATGGCGAGAGGAGTAAGCTATGGGCGGCATCCCTACATTCTTCGTGCCGGCCGCGGCGCCGGAAAACCAGGAGGAGGTCTACGCCGGATTCGCCGAATGGTGCCGCAAGCCGGTCCCCCCGCCGCAGCGGAGGGTCTACCAGATCGTCTGGGTCCATGATGGTGAAGAGTGGACGGCCACGGTAGGGGAGCACCTGCATGGCGTGAAACTCAGGAGAAGACGCGGAAGAGGACCGGTCGAGAGGGGTGCTCCCGTGACGGACCCGGCCATCGTCTTGGCGATCTTTGCTGACGCTCCCTATACGGTCATCACCAACGCGCGTATCAGTGGGGCAACCTCGCAGTGGGTGAATCCCTTCATGGCGGGCGAGCCACGGTCCGTTATCTACTTCGCCGCGACATGATAGCCTCGATCGTAACATGATGCGCTTGGTCAGGACGCCAGAGCGGGATATGCCGGCTTTCACCATCCCTCTCCCTCACCTTTACTGCCCTCGCCCGTCCCGGTCGCCCGGAGGACCGGGCTCCCACAGAGGGCGCACAGGCTGTGCGCCCCTACGCGCCGGTGAAGGCCGCCTCGTCCACCCACCACATCACCGCGCCATTGGTCGGGCGGATGGCAGAGGCGGGGCAGACATTGGCGTCGGGCGGGCCGGTGACGGCGCGGTCGAGGGCGTCGTGCTTCTCGGCGCCGGAGACGAGGAAGAAGAGGTTCTCGGCGTTATTGAACACCGGCAGGGTCATCGTCAGGCGGATCGGCGGTTCGGCCGGGACCTCGACGGGGACGACGAGGCGGGTCTGGTACTCCTCGGCGAGGACGGGTGAATGCGGGAAGATAGAGGCGGTGTGGCCCTCGGCCCCCATTCCCATGATCATCAGGTCGAAGCGCGGGAGTTGGGTGGAGAACTGCAGCATCAGCTCTTCCTCATAGGCCTCGGCCGTCTCCTCGGGGGAGGGAAGCAGCGTGGGCATGGGGTGGATCTGGTCCCCGGGAATGGGGACGCGGTCGAGCAGGGCGCGCTTGGTCACGCCGTAGTTGCTCTGGTCGCTCTCCGGCGGGACGTAGCGCTCATCGCTCCAGAAGACGTGCCAGGCCTCCCAGGGCACGCGGTTCCGGTACTCCTCGGCCAGCAGGCGGTAGAGTTGCGGCGCGGTCTTGCCGCCGCAGAGCGCGATCACGAAGCGGCCGCGCTGTTCCGCGGCGGCCGTCGCGAGGCTCGCCACCGCCTCGGCCGCGGCCCGGCAGACGGCGTCAAGATCGGGTTGAACGCAAACTTGGGGGCGTGGTGTGTCCATGCTGTCATCTCCAAGTATCGAGGAGTCGAAAGTCGAAGAGTCGAAACGGCCATTTCTACCTCGCCTGCTCGCCTCTTCGACTCTTCGACTCCTCGCTTTCCGCGTGCCAGTCCTCCCCTTCCACCAGCCCGGTCACCTCCGGCGGCCCCCACGTCCCGGCGGGATAGCGGAGGACGGGCGGATGGTGGTGGAGGAGCGCGTCGTAGATGCGCCAACTCGCGTCCACTTCGTCGGCGCGCACGAAGAAGGTGGGATCGCCCTCCATCACGTCCAGGAGGAGGGTCTCGTAGGCGTCGCGAAGCGGCCCGAAGGCATCGGCGTAACGGAAGCTCAACCGCTGCTTCTCCATGCGGATTTCCTGGCCAGGCACTTTCACCTGGAAGCAGAGGTCGAAGCCCTCCCGCGGCTCGATGGCGATGAGGAGCTGGTTGCACTGGATATTGCAGACGAACGGCGGCAGACAGTGGAGCACGGGACACCGGAAGGTGACGACGATCTGGGTGACGCGCTGGGGCAGCCGCTTTCCCGTACAGAGATAGAACGGCACCCCCCACCAGCGCCAGTTGTTGAGGTGCAGCCGGAGGGCGACGAAGGTCTCGGTCTCGGAGTCCGGCGCCTCGGCCTCCTCCCGATAGCCCTTCACCGGCTGGCCGTCTATCTCGCCCGCGGCGTACTGCCCGAGGATCACGTCGGCGGGGGTAATCTCGTCCACGGCGCGCAGCACTTTCACCTTCTCATCCCGGATATCGCTCCGGTCGAGCGCCACCGGCATCTCCATCGCGGTGAGGGCGAGCAACTGGGTGAGGTGGTTCTGCACCATGTCGCGGAGCGTTCCTACCTGATCGAAGAAGCTGCCCCGCGCGTCTATGCCCACCTTCTCCGCGACGGTGATCTGCACGGAACTGATCCGGTCGCGATTCCACAGCGACTCGAAGATGGCGTTTACGAAGCGGAACACCAGGAGGTTCTGCACGGTCTCTTTGCCGAGGTAGTGATCAATGCGGTAGATCTGGGCTTCATCGAAATGCTGGTGCAGCAGGTCGGTGAGCGCCCGCGCGGACTCCAGGTCGCTGCCGAAGGGTTTCTCCACCACGATGCGCCGCCAGCCGTGGTTCCGGGTCAGCCCGGCCTCGGCGAGGCCGGTCACCACGGTGGGGAGGGCCAGCGGCGGGACGGCGATGTTGAACACCCGATTGCCGGGGAGGTCGTGCTGCCGCTCCAGGTCAGTCACGCGCTGGGCTAGACGTGCGAAATCCTCCGGCGTCTCCTTGCCGAGGGATTGGTAGTGCAGGAACGTGTCGCACCAGGCGAGATCGGGGTCGTCCGGGGCGATCCCGGCGGCGACCAGCACCTCCCGCGCCCAGGCGCGGTAGCTTTCGTCGTTCAGCGTTGGGTTACGGGCCGCCGCGAGCACGTGCACCTGCCCGCGCCCCGGCCCCTTCGCGAGGACGCGGAACAGCGCGGGCAGCAGCTTGCGCCGCATCAAGTCCCCGGTTCCGCCCACCACGAGATAGAGTTGTCGTTCCACGTCGCGTTCCGCCATACTGGCCTCCAACGGCCTCAACACTAAGACACCAAGGCACTAAGAACACGAAGAAGAGATTATTCTTTCTCCTTTGTGTACCTCTGTGTCCTTCGTGTCCTTTGTGTTGAAGACTCCTGAATCCTGGTGCGCGATCCCCAGGAGGGGAGGAAGGGGCCTCAGGAGAATCTGCCTTCAGCATCCCCCAGGAGGTTTCGCGTGGCGCGCATCAGCAACGGTCCGTGGAGTTTTCACCGTATGTTCTCCGCCGGAGAGCTGGATATCTTCGGCTTCCCCGCCCTCAACGCCAGCCTGGGCATCCACGAGATCGAGCTGGCCGACGATTGTATGCAAGCAGACGAGGCCAGCCTGGCTCGCCTGGAGGAGGCGGTGCAGGCGGCGGGCTGCACGGTGTCACAGTTCACGCTGAACCTCACCGGGCACACGGGCCTCTACGCGGAGACCGAGGAGGCGCGCCAGGCGCACGTCGCGGAGGCCTACGCGTGGGCGCACATCGCCCGGCGTTTCGGCGCGCTGCTGCTGCGCGTGGACCTGGGCGGGCGCAAGGCCGACCCGGAGGAGGGGGCGCGGCAGGTGATCCGGAGTTTCCAAGAACTCGTGCCGAGATGCGCCGGGTTGGGGATCACGGTCACCATCGAGAACCACGGGGGCCTGAGCGGGTCGGCGGAGAACATCGTGCGGATCATCGAGGCGGTGGGATCGGACTCGCTCCGGGCCTGCCCGGATTTCGCCAACTTCGAGGAGGAGGCGCGGTACGAGGGGCTGGGTCTCCTCGCCCCTTACGCGGCGCAGGTGCACGCTAAGACCTTGTGTCTCGATGAGAACGGCAACGAGACGCGATTCGACTTCCCGCGCTGCGTGCAGATCTTCCAGGAGGCCGGATTCCCGGGCGCGTGGAGCATGGAGTTCGACGGCGAATACGGGGAGTGCCCGTTGGACGAGATCAGCGGAGTGAAGGCGTCGAAGGCCTTGTTGGAGAGGCTGCTGGCGTAGTGCTTCCGCTTGTCACCCCCCGACCCGAATGCTATAATCCGCCTGACGCGGGGAGGGCCTGGCCACAGGCCCCAGTGGCGCGTCGGAGGAGAGTCGCGTCCATGGCGCAGGTTAAGCTGAGCAAGCTGTCCAAGCGTTTCAAGGGCGTGGTCGCGTTGGACGACCTGACGCTGGATATCGGGGACAAGGAGTTTCTGGTCCTGGTCGGCCCCTCGGGGTGCGGGAAGACCACCGCCCTCCGCTGCCTGGCCGGGCTGGAGGAGCCGAGCGGCGGTGAGA
>CAZUGW010000124.1:6413-9026 GCA_964620055.1 uncultured bacterium | reverse complement strand
ATTTCGCGCCGATCACGCAGCTCGCCACCACCCCCCACATCCTGGTGGTGCACCCTTCCGTGCCTGTGAAGTCGGTCAAGGAATTCGTGGCGTTGGCGAAGGCGAAACCCGGTGAGCTCGCCTACTCCTCGTCCGGAAGCGGCTCGGCCGCACACCTCGCGGGGGCGGCGCCACTGCCGCTCAATCAGGACTGGCAGCAGGGCCTGCGGCTGAAGTACTCCTACTTCTACCTGTGGCGCGGCCCTAACGCGCCCCGGGCCGTGGACCTGGTGACGGCCGCGCGTTTGCCCGTGATTGCGCTTTCTCTGCTCCTGGCCCTGGTCGTGTTCCTCTGGGCGCGGCAACTGTACGGCTGGAAGGCCGCCCTCCTATCCCTGGCACTCTACTGCTTCGAGCCGAATCTGATTGCCCATTCCTCGGTGGCGACGCTCGACCTCGGGATCACGGCCGCGTTCTGTTTCACCCTCTACGCGTGCTGGCGGTACGTGCGTACCGGGAGATTCCTGTACCTCGCGCTGACCGGGATCGCGCTCGGCGCGGCCGCGGTCATCAAGCTCCCCGGCTTGCTGCTCCTGCCCGTCCTGCCGGTGCTCTTGTACGCCTCCCGGAGGGAGGAGAAGCCGATCACGGCCGGTTCTGTCGCGGTCCCTCTGGCCGTGATGCTTGGCTTCGCGCTGGCCCTGATGTGGGCGGTCTACCGATTCAGCGTGGCCCCGGTATCCGCAGAGCCGGGGGCGCTCCGGCTGCCGCTGGGGCAGTACTGGCAGGCCATTGACTTCCAACTCAACCACGAGGGGGCCGGGCATCCCGCGTATCTACTCGGGATGGTTTCAGCCAGCGGCTGGTGGTACTACTATCCGCTGGCTTTCCTGGTGAAGACCTCCCTGCCACTGCTCCTACTCTTGGGCCTCGCGCTGAGTCGGGGGAAGCTGGATCGGGACGAGCTTTTCCTGGGCCTCCCGGCCGCCATGTTCTTTGCGGCCGCCGTGCTGCAGAACCTCGACCTGGGGATCCGGTACCTGCTGCCAATCTACCCGCTGCTCATCATCCTGGTCGGACGGGCGCTGACGCGCGAGTGGCCCGCGCACTGGCGCGCCTGGCCGAGGCGGGTGGCCGTCGCGCTCGCCGCCTGGGCGGTGATCGAGGCCCTAATTTATGCCCCGCACTACCTGGCTTACTTCAACGAGCTTGCCGGGGGGCCGAGCCGCGGCGGTCGCGTGCTGGCGGACTCGAACCTCGACTGGGGACAGGACCTGAGGGCACTGGCGACCTGGCAGCGGAGCCATCCCGCGGCCTCGCCGCTGCATTTCGCCTACTTCGGACCCGCGGACGTCGCGCGCTACGGGGTACGGTGCGAACGCCTCCCCGACCTTGGTCCCCAGGACCCGCCGAAGCCGCCGGAATGGTACGCGAGTGCGAGCCAACCTCGGGCCGGGTGGATTGCGATCAGCGCGAACTGCCTCAAGTTACTGCCCTCTTACCAGTGGCTGCAATCGTACCAGCCCGTGGCTCGCGCCGGGTACTCCATCCTTATCTACCACCTCCCCGAGGGAGCGCAGTACCAGCCGCCGCCCACGTCGTAGGCGCCTTACTCCGTCGCCTCCCCCCAGTCCGGCACCTCCAGCACCTCGCCCCCGCGCAGGGCCGACTGGTGGGCCGTCACGCCCGCGGCCATGTAGCGCGCCGCCTCCCAAGCGTTGATCGCGGGCCTCCGATCCTGGACCACCGCCGCCACAAATTCGTGGACGAGATAGGCGTGCGAGCCCTCGTGTCCCCCGTAGAACTCCGGCCCGATGGTCGCCAGATACGCCTCCACCACCTCCGGCGGGAGCGGGTCCCGCATCTCCTCGTGGGTCAGCGCCGTGTCGCCGCGGTTGTCGCACCACTGGTCGTGCTCGAACGACCCCTGCGTGCCGTAGATCCGAAACGTCTCTCGCCCCCGATGACCGATCTCCCGATACTCGCAGATGCGCATGGTCGCGCCGTTGCTCATGGTGAACAGCGCGGTCTCGTTGCTCGGTTCCTGGCCGAAGAACTCGTCCCCGGTGCGGTTGTAGTAAGGCAGAGCCCAGACCTTGGTGGCATGCGCCCGCATCACGCTCATCGGCCCGGAGACGGAGTGGGTGGGGTAGTGCATGGGACCGTCAACGATCCCGCGCGCCGCGTACCGGGCGCGCCCCTGCGTCCACTCCCGCCCCGCGGCGGAAGCCTCCCGCGCGCGCCACACCTCCCGCAGATTCGAGTAGGGGTTGTCCACATCGTGGAGATACTCGCCCTCGGCGTACACGAAGTCGCCGAACGCGCCCTCCGCGGCGCGGCGGCGACAGTACATCGCCTGCGGGTGGAAGAACGTCGTCTCGCCGAGCATATATCGCATCCCCGTGCGCCGGCAGGTCGCGATCACCCGGTCGCACCAGTCCAGGATCTCGTTCCCGTCCGGGACCCAGATCACGGGCACCGCGCTATAGACGTGCTTGCCGGCCTCCATCGCCTGCACGGCCTGCGGCGCGTGCAGCCAGGGCTGGGTAATGATCGCCAGCGCATCAATGTCGGAGGCGCAGATCTCGTCGAGGGAGGCGTAGAGGTCGGAGTCGCGCAACTTGTATCGTAGCG
>CAZUGW010000124.1:0-6403 GCA_964620055.1 uncultured bacterium | reverse complement strand
TGCAGCAGGACTTCGCGCGACGCCTCCTCGCGGGCGAAGGCTGCCACGCGCTCCGGTTCCCGGTCGCAGAGCGCGAGCCGATCCACCCAGGGATGGCGCGCGAAGAGTCGGACGAACTCCGAACCGAACGACCCGAGACCGACGATACCGAGACTGAGGCCCATTTCGCTCCCTCCTCTTGTCAGGGAACGAGTTCGGGGTGTCGCGCGCCGTGCCTGCTCCGCAGGTCGCGCCTTGTGCTGCGTAGAACCTCTCCCCCATGACCACGGAGGCCACGAGCACGCTCCCGGTGACCACCCAGCGGGCGCCGCGGCTGGGCGCGATCACGGGACGGGCGCTGCTGGTGGGCGGGCTGACCGTCGCGGTGCTGTCAGTGGTCACCCCCTACTTCGGCGCGGTGACGCACACCTGGGATCCCGGCGGGAGCGCGCTGCCGGCCACGGCCGTGGTGACGCTGTTCGCGCTGGTGCTGGGCAACGGCGCGCTGGTGCGGTTGGCGCCGCGGCGGGCCCTGACGCGCGTCGAGTTGCTGGTCACCTACGCGATGGCGATCATGGTGGTCCAGTTTCTGTATAAAGGCGGATTGCCGTTCATCACCGGGGCCACGACGTTCCCGTTCTACATGGCCACTCCCGCGAACGACTGGGAGCATCGGTTGTGGCCGCATATCCCGCTCTGGTTCCGAGTCACTGACCCGCAAGCCGTAACGTGGTACTGGGAGGGCGCGCCGCCCGGGGCCGGCGTGCCGTGGGCGGCGTGGATCCGCCCCATGCTGGCCTGGTCCTCCTTCACGGTGGCTTTGATGACGGCGATGTTCTGTCTCGCGGCCTTGCTGAGCAAGGACTGGATCGAGCGCCAGCGGCTGGCGTTCCCGCTGGTGGAGATTCCCCTGGCGATCACCGGCGACGAGGCGCAGCCCACCCTGGGCGGGAGCGTGCTGAAGAACCGGATCACCTGGGTCGGGTTCAGCATTCCCGCGGTGCTGTCGGTGCTGGGCTGGCTGCACACGCTCTATCCCAGCGTGCCGACCGTGCCGCTCGAATTCGACTTCGGGCGCGCCCTGGCCGGGGCGGGCTTGCCCTGGAACGTGCTCTCCGGCGAGTCCGGGGTGCATGGCACGGTGGTGTTCCCGCTGATCGGCATCGCCTATCTGCTCCCCGGAGAGGTGTCGCTGAGTCTCTGGCTGTTCTACGCGCTGTACCGAGTCCAGCAGTTGGTCTGGGCGAGCTTCGGCATCGCCCCCGGCGGCACGTCGGCGGTGGGCATCAACCCGCAGACCTTCATCGGGATGGAGGAGGCGGGCGGGTTCCTCGCGCTGAGCGCCATCGTCTTCTACCAGTCTCGCCATTCGCTGACCGCGGCGTGGCGAGGTTTGTTCGACCGCGCCTACCGGGAGCGAGACGACCGCGCGCCGCTGTCGGGCCAGGCCGCCCTGCTGGGGTTCGCGCTGGCCAACGGGTTCATGCTCTGGTGGGCGCTTCAGGTGGGGATGACGTGGTGGCCGTTCGCGCTGGTGATGGGGCTGTTCTACACGGTGATGATCGGGGTGACGCGGTTGGTGGCCGCGGCGGGGACGACGCACGTGGATACTGGCCTCTTCCCACGCCAGGTGATCCTGAACACCCTGGGCGCGGCGTCGGTGGGCGTCCCCTCCCTGACGGCGTACACCTACCTCTCTACGGCCTACATGTACGACCCGCGGATCGTGCTGATGGCGCAGGCGATGAACGGGTTCAAGCTGCTCCATTCCTCTCACATCGGCGGGCGGCGGTTCCCGACCGCGGCGACGTTGGCGGTGGTCACGATGCTGGCCGTGGGCTTCCCGACGATGTTGTGGATCATCTACCGCTACGGTGCGACGACGCTCCCGGACTGGCCCATGGCCTCGCCGGGACGGTGGGTGTTCGGCGAGCTCGACAGCAGCCTGCGATCCCCCGAGGCCCCCGACAACTGGCTCCGCCTCGCCCTCGTGCTCGGCGCGGCCGGCATGGCCGGCCTCACTGTCATGCACAGCCGCTTCCTGTGGTGGCCGGTGAGCCCGGTGGGCTTTCTAATCGCCAGCGGCTGGTCCACCGACCGCTTCGTGTGGCTCAACGCGCTGGTCGGCTGGGTCTTCAGCACCACGGTGCGCCATTTCGGCGGGCTGCGGCTCTATCGGACGCTGCGGCCGCTGTTTCTCGGCCTGGTGCTCGGCTCGTATGCGACACAAGGCCTGCTGGCCTTGATTTCTGCCATCTTCGGCGTTCGTCCGTTGGATTAGGAGGTTGGTATGCGCGTCCCGTTCCGCATCGAGAACAGTCTGGACCTCTCCCATCCGTCACTCTCTGTGAAGGGAGGCATCCCGCTCCCGCGGGGCGCGGCAAGACCGGGCGACCCGTTCCGCGTGCTGGATGACGCGAGGCAGGAGGTTCCGGCCCAGGTGAACGTCACGGGGTACTGGCCCGACGGGAGCGTGAAGTGGGTGCTGGTGATCCTGACCGCGCCGATGGAGCCGCGCCAACGGCGCGAGTACCAGTTGTTGGTTGGGGAGGGTGCGCCGTCTATCGGTTCCGCGCGGATCACGGTTCGCAAGACCGAGGAGAACATCGAGGTCAACACCGGCGCGGTCGCGTTCTCGGTCAGCAAGACCGCGGCGAACTTGCTCTCCGGGATTTCGTTGCGCGAGGCGGACATGTTCGTGGACGTGCTGCGCGAGGGAGAGGTGATCCGCTTCGGGGCGAGCCGCGACGTGGCGCGGTTCTCCGCGGTCCTGGAGGAGGCGGGGAGTGAGCGCGTCGTCATCCGCGTGCAAGGCGTCCACGTCGCGGCTTCCGGGGAGGAGTTCGGGAACTACACCCTGCGCCTCTACGCGCACGCTGGGTCGAGTCTGCTGCACCTGGTGCATTCCATTATCTATACCGGCGACCCGCAGACGGATTTCATCAAATCCATCGGCCTCCGATTCCGCGCCGGATTCGCGGAAGTCGTCTCGCACGCGTTGAGCGCGGAGCGCGGCGGCGGAATCACCACCGTGCACAACACGGACGAGAACTACCCGATCTGGCGGCGGGCCGTGCTCAATCAGGACACGTGTCTGCACTACTCCCTGCGCAAGTGGACCGACCCGGAGCGCAACCGCGCGGTCACGATGCAGGAAGGCGGGCGCGCCCAGGGGTGGGGGCGGTTGTCGTCCGCGGACACCGGCGTCACGGTCGGGATACGCAACTTCTGGCAGGAAGGCCCGAAGGCGATCGAGATCAACCCGGGTGACGGCGAAGTCATCGCCTATCTCTACTCACCGTATGCCGAACCCATGGACTTCCGGCGCTACTCCGATTGGGTGTACGGGCGGCTCTACGAGGCGCCGTCGAGTCCCCAGGTCCTCCCCTTCGATCAGAAGATGGGAGCGCAGTACATCGGCAAGACGTCCGAGCTGTTCCTCGACCTATCGCCGGACGCTGATCCTGCGCGGCAGTCGCTGTTCTTCCAGGAGAGGCCGATCCTGACGCCGGGCGGGGAGTGGATCGCGAAGACGCGCGCGTTCGGCGACTTCGCCACCGCCGCGGACGCCGCGGTTTGCCCGGTCGCGGACGAACGCACCCGGGAACTGAGTCAGTTCCTGCTGGACGAGGTGGAGTACCGGAAGTGGTACGGGTTCATTGACTATGGCGACATCATGCACAGCTACGATCCGGAGCGCGACCTCTGGTGGTTCGACCGCGGCGGCTATGCGTGGCTGAACAACGAGTTCATGATGTGCGAGGCGATGTGGCACGCCTATCTCTACACCGGGGACCACGCGCGGTATCGCTTCGCGGAGGCGATGACCCGGCACACCGGGGATGTGGACATGTACCACCTGGGGAGACTCGCCGGGCACGGGATCCGACACAACGTCAACCACTGGGGGTGCCTGGACAAAGAGCGGCGGATGACCGTCCCCCTCAACAAGCGCATCTACTACTTCCTCACCGGCGACGAGCACACCCGCGATCTGGTGCACCTGATCTACGACACCCTGTGCGAGGAGCCGCTCCGCAAGGAGGCGATGGACCTCGGGGTGGGCGGGTACGCGGTGCTCTTCCTGTGGGAGACCACCGGCGATCCGAAGTACGGCGAGATCCTGAGGAACGCCACGGAGACGTTCTGCGCGGGCCGGGTAAACGAGCGCGCCTTCCCCGATCTGGTGGACCTGGACTTTCGCACCGGCCTGGGCGTGCCTCTGGCATCCCGTTCGGATGCCAACGGCATCCCAAGAGGGACGGCCGTGCCGGACTCCGCCCCCCATGCCGGGTTCTTCCTGCTGATGTTCGGGCCGATGCATATCCTGGTGGATTCGGTGGACCTGACCGAGAGCGAGGCCGTCCGCGCGGCCCTGCTGGAGTGGGCGGAACTGCTGCATCTGCCGCAGGAGGAACTGCACGCGCGGCAGCCCTACGTACGGGCTGGCAAGGCGGGCGGGACCAGCAACATGCGCGCCCTCGCCTACGCCTACCGGGAGACGAAAGACGCGCGCTATCTCGAGTACCTCCGGCACGGCCTGGAGACGTGGATCGGGCGGCTCGCGACCGTCGGCGGGGCCTCGCCGCGCGACGTACCGGAGCATCGGGTGTTCACCGATCACGCCGTGCCGGTGAACCTGCGGCACTGCGAGTATATGAACCCAAGTATCTCCCACCTGCCATTCGGGCTGGCCGTGCTCAGAGATGCAAAGTCGCGCTGAGTCAGCCCGCTGCCCAACCTGCGTGTCTCGCGCACAGGCGCGACCTGTCGTGGGCGTGACATTATCACTATCTGGCCAGTCGTGTATGATTCCCAGCACAGAACGTCAATTCCTATCGCCATAGTATGGTTTTGGTAACAGACGCGCCTGCCCCTCAAGGGAACAAAGTGTGTACGAGGACAGCTCACCGGAGGGTGAGGCGGTGGACCGAGGACAGAGGGAGTGGTGGAGGAAGGGACGATGACGCGGTTGCTCGGAACACGGCCTGACCGATCTGGCGAGCCGGGGAGCCTTGGGAGGTAGGAGAGATGAACAAGTCCGTGCCGACGTTACTGGGAGTTGCCGTAATCTTGCTGGTGGTGATCTTGGCAGTGTTGTTCTACAACATTAAGCTCACCAGGGAACTGGGAGAAGGCGCCACCGTCGTCGGGACTATCGGCGGCGAGCAGTTGACCGGCGTCGAGCAGCCGAAGGTGGCGATCAGCCCGAATGAGGCGATTGCGCGGCAGACCGGCAAGCATGAAGTTGCCTCGGCGACGCAGCTCGAGCAGAAGCGCGTCCAGAAGGGGAAGGGTGAGCGACAGCAGGAGCGCCGACAGCAGCGGCTGAAGACAGGACAGAAGACGGCAGAGAAGCCTACGAAGTAGCGATCGCGGCCTGCGCCAGCGAAATCCCCGCGAGCGGAGGAGTTTCGAGAGACTCCCCCGCTCGCGTTGCTTGTTCTTGGGGGCCGATCACTGCTGCGTCGCTCTCGTCCGCCGGTACAACACCCACTGTCGCGCGCCCCGATCCAGGTAGAACTCGACGATCTCGCCCCCCTCCGTCCGCACCCGGTAGTGGTTGCGATGCCGCCGCTGCCACCAGCGCGCGGAGTAACGGAACGGGCCGAAGCTGTGGTCTGCCGGGGGCGGCCCCAGGGGCTCCCGGCCAACTAGCGGAGCGCCCACCGGGGGCCTATGGCATATCTCGGAGCGCCTGAATCAAATCGGCGTCTCGGCCTGGCCGACGTCGGAACGACGGAGGGACCCTACGGGAGCGACGGGATATCCGCCAGACGTTGCGAACGGTCGTCGTGTGGGTTCAGGCGCCAGAGCGCGCCGTCGGCGGCCACCAGCAGCGAGGTGCCCTGGGGTTCCCACCGGACGGCCTCGATGGTCTGCCATGGGAGATCCACCCGATTGATCTTTCCCGTCGAGGTGTCCACGAGCAACCACGGCCCGTGGCCATGGTCTGACCAGGAGAACCGCCACACCCAGATGAGCAGTTCGTCCCCGGTCGGCGCCCAGAGCGGATTGGCATAGGAGTCGTCGAACGTTGCCACCGTCCGGGCGAAGTACCGGGCTTCTCCGACGCCTTCAGTCAGTGGTATGACCCGAAGATCGTAGCGATCATCGTTGCGTCGTAGGGCAAGGGCCAGAGATCGGGCCTGCGGCGAGAACTGGAAACCCCTGGACTCGGGCGGCAGCGGGACGATGCTCTCCGCTTTTTGCTGATCCACCGCGAATAGCGCCGTCTCCGGCGTCTGCAGAGGCCCCCTCTCTGCGACCAACAGCAGGCGCGATCCCTGTCCATTCGCGGTCTGCTCCGCGACAATCGAGCTGCGCCACCCGGGGGGCAGGAGAGCGAGCGGGGTCTTCTTGCCGGTGCCTAGTGTAGTGTCCCATTATTCTCTTGACATATGAATCGGAGGCGGCTATGCTG
>CAZUGW010000123.1:828-9074 GCA_964620055.1 uncultured bacterium | reverse complement strand
GATCGGCCGGATTGATCCGGACAAGGGGCACGATGTGTTCTTGCGCGCGCTGCAACGCGTCACGCATAGCACGCCCCAGGTGCTGGCGCTGATCGCGGGCGATGCGGGGCCAGAGCAGCGCGACTATGAGCTGGAGTTGCATCGCCTGGTGGCAGAACTCGGGCTGTCTGACCATGTCAGATTCCTGGGCGCGGTCGCGGACCCGCGGTCCTTCTACGCGCAACTCGACGCCCTGGTGCTGCCCAGCCGCTACGAGCCCTTCGGGCGGGTGCTGATCGAGGCGATGGCGGCCGGCTTGCCCGTCGTGGCGACCGAGAGCGGCGGCCCCTCCGAGGTGGTGGAGGAGGGCCGGACCGGTCTGCTCGTTCCCACGGAGGACGCGGTGGCGCTGGCCGAGGCCATGCAGCGGATCACTCGCGATCCCGACCTGCGGCGCGCGTACGGCCGCGCGGGGTTGGCGCGAGCGGAGAGCCATTTCAGCCTAGAGCGACACGCCACGGCCGTGGAGGAGGTGTATGCGAAGCTGACCGCGACGCAGGAGCGCGCCGCGGCCTCGCGCCGGCGAGTGGAGACACGCGCATGACTCGGACGCACGCCCTCCAACGCGAGCCCACCGGCCTCGTGATGTGCGCCTCCATCCCCTGGGGCTTCCATCGCAACCGCCAGCAGGACCTGGCCGAGCGCCTTAGCGCGCTCGTGCCGGTGCTTTACGTCGAACCGCCGCGGCGGGGCGCGGAGTCGCGCGGGATATGGAGCGTCAACGATCGCTGCTACGTGCTGCCCTCCCTCCCGGCCCCGCCCGGGGACCGAGTGAGCGGCCGGATCAACTGGCATGTGCAGCACCGCCTGGCCCAGAGCATCCACGCGGCCCTGGCCGCGCGTCAGTACGACTGCGGGGTGCTGTGGATAGACCGAATCCAGTCCGTTGCGCTGGTGGAGTCCTTTCCCGGCGCACAGGTGATCTACGACTGCGTGGACGAGGAATGGAGTTTCGGGAGGCTGTGTCGGCGAAGCTATCTGCGGCGATTGGAGGCGACGTTGCTCGACCGCGCGGACGTGGTCATCGCCTCCTCCCGCGGGCTGCAGCGGCGGCTCTCCGCCGGAGGGCGACGAGTGGAGTTCGTGCCTAACGGCTGTGACTTCGCCCACTTCTCTCGCCCGGCCGGCCCACGCCCATTGGACCTGCCGCCGGCCGATCGTCCCCTGCTCGGCTTCGTTGGAAGCGTAACGCGCCGCGCGCTCGATCTCAGCCTCCTCGCGCGCGTCTTCTCACTGCTTCCCGACTGCCGCTTCGCCTTCGTGGGGAGCGCGGACGCGGCGAGCGCGGAGGCGATCGCCCGCGCGCCCAACGCGACCCTGGTGGGCGCGAAACCCTACACGGAACTTCCCGACTACGTGGCCAGCTTCGACGTCTGCCTCATCCCCTATCTCGTCGGGGGACAGATAGACTACGTTTATCCGAAGAAGCTTCACGAATATCTCGCCGCGGGCAAGCCGGTGGTGGCCGCCGATATGCCGGAGTTGCGCGCATTCGCCGGGGTGATCGAGATCGGTCGCACCCCGGAGCAATTCGTCGCTGGAATTCAGGAGTGCCTGCGCGCCCAGGCCGATCCCATTCTCTCCAGCCGCCTCTCAGCCGAACGCCAGGCCGTCGCGCAGGAGAACACGTGGGAGACGCGCGTCGCGCAGATAGGGTCGCTGCTCAGGCTCCCGCAGGAGGAACTCGCGTATGCCTGAACTGACCGCGATCATCGTCAGCTACAACACCCGCGACCTGCTGGCGCGCTGCCTGACCGCGCTCCAGGCGCGCCTCGCCGGCTGGGAGGCGGAGATCGTGGTGGTGGACAACGCCTCCGCGGACGGCAGCCCGGAGATGGTGCGACGCGACTTCCCCGACGTGCGCCTGCTCGCGAACGCGGAGAATGTGGGTTTTGCCCGCGCCAATAATCGCGCCATACGCGAGACGGGTTCTCGCTACCTGCTGCTATTGAACCCCGATGCGTTCCTGGGCGAGGGCGCGCTGGAGGAACTGCGGCGCGTGCTGGAGAGCGACGACCGCATCGCGGTGGTGGGACCGCGCATGACCAACGGCGACGGCTTACCGCTCGCCACCGCCCATGCCTTCGAGACGCTGACCCGACTCGCGCTCACCACGCTGGGCCTGCACCGCCGGCTGCCGCGAGGGATACTGCACTGGGCGGCGCGATTGCTCGGTCGGGCCGGGACCCAGCATCTCGCCAACTACGACGCGACCACCCCGCAACCCGTGGACTGGCTCTCCGGGGCCTGCCTACTGGTGCGCCGCGCGGCCGCCGAACGCGTCGGCCTGCTCGACGAGCGCTACTTCCTTTATATGGAGGACGAGGACTGGTGCCGCCGCTTCGGCCAGGCCGGCTATCAGGTGGTGTACGTGCCCAACGCCCGGATCCTCCACCTCGTCGGTGGAACAACCGGCTCCAGCGCGTGGAGCGCGCGCACTCTCCGCGCGAGCCGGTTGATCTATCATCGGAAGTACAGCCCTCTGCTCTACCCACTCTGCTGGCTGCTGGCCCGCCTCTATGCCGCCCGCCAGTGCGGATGGGTCGGGCTACTCCGCGCTCCCCAACGCCACGCGCCGGAGGTCGGGGTATGAGACTGACCGTCGTCAACAGTACCGCGCCCGGCACGGCGAGTCTGCTCGCGCCGTTCTTCACGGCGGTGGCCGACGCGCCGGGGATGGCGCTGACGGTCCTGGAGCAGATGGCCGTCGGCGACGCCGCGCGTTTTCAGGTCGAGGCCTCTGACCGTCGCTACCGGCTCGAACCCGCGCCGACCTACTGGTACCACCGCCGTCACGCCTGCGCCCAAGTCCTCGCCCCTGGCTTCGGCCGGCTGCTCGCAGAGAGCCGCCCGGACGCGATCTACCTCCTGGGAGAGGCGGGATACCTCAGCATCTTTCAAGTGGTGCGCTTCGCGCGGCGTCACCTTCCTCAGACCAAGCTCTTCCTCTTTGCAGCCCAAAACGTCTACCAGCAGTTTCCGCCTCCGTTCCCGTCCCTCGAGCGATGGGTGCTGGCGCGGATAGACCACGCTTTCCCCCTGGGGCGCGATCACGAAGACGTGCTGCGCCGCAAAGGGTACCGCGGGGCCGCGACGCACCTGCCGTTGGGAGTGGACACGCGCACCTTCACCCCCGCGCCAGATGACGCGCTGAAGCGCGAGCTCGACCTGCCGAGTCCGGTGGTGGGGTATGTGGGGGACTTCCTTCCCGCGCGGAATCTCCCGCTGCTGCTCCAGGCGGCGGCAGCTCTGCACTCTCCGGTTAGCCTGCTAATCGTCGGCGACGGCCCCGGTCGAGAGGACCTCCAAGCGCGGTGCCAGGCCCTGGGGATCGGCGACCGCACTCGTTTCGCGGGCCGCGTCCCGCACGCGCGCGTGCCGGACTACCTGAACTGCATGGACCTCGTCGTGCTGCCCAGTATCGCCGTGCGCAACCGTTGCTTCGGGGTGTTCCAGATCGCCAACGCGGAGCAGTTCGGTCGCGTGCTCATCGAGGCGATGGCCTGCGGCAAACCGGTGGTGGGCTCGACCTGCGGCGAGATCCCCACCGTCATCGGCAACGCCGGCCGCGTCTTCCCACAGGGCGACCTGGGGGCGTTGACCGCCGTGCTGGAGAAGCTGTGCGCCAACCCGAGTCTGCGCGAGCATCTTGGCAGGGCCGGCCTCGCGCGCGCCCGCACGCACTATGACTGGTGCGTGATCGCGGACCGCTTCGTCACAACAGTGGGGGAGGTCGTGTTGGGCGCGCAGACCGACGTGGAGCGCCGCGCTCCCGATGCTGCCAGAACGCCAACCACCATCGGCGCGGCATCGTGACCCCGGCGGGAAAGCAAAGCGGGAGGCCCGCCCCCGCGGACCTCCCGCCCCTGAGTGCGGAGTAATCACGCAACCTCCCGGTACATCTCCTCCCCCTCGATGAACCGCTCGGGATCTTCCACAAAGTCCTGCTTGCAACTGTTCGAGCAGAAGAAGTACGTCCTGCCCTCGTAGTCGGTCTTGGCCGGGGCAGAGCTCTCCTCCACTTCCATCCCGCACACCACATCCATTGCCATCACTACGCCTCCTCAGCGGATTGTGCCTTTCGACATTACGCGAAGTCCGCCGCGGTGGCTATATCAGTGGCGTGACATCGGGCCGCCTCAGTGTTCCATTGTGAACACCACGCCGAGGATGGCATCCGGCTCGCCGAGGATGGCGGAGATGCCCGCGTCTACGTCCTTCAGCGGGAGCGTATGGGTGGTCAGGCAGTCCACGTCCAGCCGCCCCTCGGAGATCAGGCGCATCGCCAGTTCCAGGTTGGTGCGCGTGGTCCACCGCATGAACACGGGTGGATAGTCGGGGCCGTGCTCCCAAGTGTCGTCATGGTATCCCGGCCCAGTGCGGGCGGCCTCGCGGATATCGCTGTTGCTGAGGCCGAAGGTGTAATCGAGCTTCACCCCGCCGACGATCACGATGCGGCCCAGGCGATGGCCGTCGGGCGTGCACTTCAGGCACTGCCGGGTGCTCGCCAGGGCCTTGGTGCCGTCGCCGCCGAAGGCGAACACCGCGCCGTCGAGCCCCGCGCCGCCGGTGAAGCTCTTTGTTACGGCTACCTCGTCCTCCGCGCCGACCAGCGCGGCCCCGTCCAGTCCCCATCCCGCCGCCGTCTCAGTGCGGAAGGCGATGGTGTCCCAGCCGATCACGAAGCAGCCGGAGAGATGGAGCAACTGCGCCGTCAACTGCCCCAGCACCCCCAGCCCGACCACCGCGAAATACTCACCGAGTTGCGGCTCGGCCCGCCGCACCGCCTGCAGGCCCGTCGCGGCCAGCATCGCATACGCGCCCTGCGCGAAGCTCACGTCCTCCGGCAGCGCCACGCAGAGATGATGGGGGACCACCGCGTAGTCCGTATGCTGGGCATAGCCCGCGCCGATACACGCGACGCGAGCCCCGGGCTTGAACTCCTCCGCGCCCGCGCCAACCTTCAGCACCACGCCGGCATTGGAGTAGCCGAACGGAGCGGGCTTGGCGTCGGGGTTGGGATGCTCCCGCTGCCGACTCAGCTCCCGCCACCCGCCCAACTCCGTCCCGGGGCTGACCAGGGAGCGATGCACCTTCACCAACACCGACCCTGGGCGAAGCGGCGGAACCGGCTGCTCGACCAGGCCGATGCGACCATTCCCCATCACGGCGGCAACGCGGCGTGTCTCCGGCATGTTGCTCTCCTTCGAGATGCGTGTGTTCTCCGTACAGTTTCAACACCAGTGTGCCGCCGCCTGCGGAAGGCGAGGGGAGGCGTCGGACCGAAGCGCGATTCGCGCCGCGCGCGATGTCATGCTAGCGTACAGGGGTTCGAGACAGATCGCCCAATCTATCGCACACGCAACCAGCGACCACGAAAGGAACTCTGCTATGGCGAACGGTGCGAGAGTGACGATAGACCGGGACGGCTGCATCAGTTGCGGGCTGTGTTGGGCCGAGTGCCCGGAGTTTTTCGAGGAGAACCCGAACGACAATAGGAGCCAGGTGGTCGAGGCCTATCGCACTAGCGGCGAGCCGGCCATGGGCCTGGCGCCGCCAACGCTACTGGCGTCTGTGCAACAGGCGGCGGAGAGCTGCCCGGTATCCGTGATCGCGGTCGAATCGTAGGGGCACGACATGTCGTGCCCTCAGTAATCCGCGGGCCGGCTCTTGTCCTCGCGCGGCTCGTCGGACTGCAACTCCAGCGCGGCGGAGTTCAGGCAGTACCGCAATCCGGTGGGCTGCGGGCCGTCATCGAACAGGTGCCCCAGGTGCGAGCCACAGCGGCTGCACTGCACCTCGGTGCGCGTCATGCCCAGGCTGGTATCAATGTCCGTGGCGACGTTGGTCTTGTCCACGGGCGCCCAGAAGCTGGGCCAGCCGGTGCCGGAATCGTACTTGGTGCGCGAATCGAAGAGGGCCTGCCCGCAGGCGGCGCAGTGGTAGACGCCGCGCTGCTTCGCGTTCCAGTACTTGTTGGCGAAGGGCGGCTCCGTGCCCTTCTCTCGCAGCACGTGGTACTGCTCGGGAGTCAGCCGCTTGCGCCACTCGTCCTCGCTCTTGGCCAATCTCTCGCTCATCATCCCCGCTCCCGTCCCCTGTGTGTGGAGTATGGTAAACGGATTCTACCCATAGGGGAGGAGGGAGGGGTGTGAGGTTGGGGGGACAAGGTCACAACTCCACCGCCCCCGTCTCCTCGGAGAGACTCAACGCGAGCCTATCACCGCCGGTGCGCACCAAGAGCTTGTAGTCCTGCCCCTCGAGGCGGAGGTAGATCTGGCTCCTGCGATAGGCCGCTCCCTCGTCCTGGGCGAGGGGGTCGAGACCGGCGAGGAGCTTGAGGCGACGCAGGACTTGCGGGTACTGCTCAATCGGTTCGGTCAGCGCGTGCTCCCCCTTCTGCAGCACCGCCTCTCCGCGTCCCTCTCCGGTCGGCCGCAACTCCGTCCACTCCACTCCCGACTGCACTACCGTCTTGAGCAACTCATTCACGCGGCGGATGACGGGGTGCTCGGCGTCCGACGCGACGGGGGCGGGCGCGGCGGCGGGCTCTACGGATAGCGGCGGCAGCTTGCCCGCGCTCTCCAACGCGGCCTCGTGGTCAAGCAGGTCGGAGACCACGCGCAGGTAGTTCGTGAGCGGGCCGAACCACACCCCCATCCCCGCCAACTGCCTCACCGTGGGGGTGAAGACTCCGGGGTAGCGCCACATCACCGGCTGTGGCTGGTTCGGCGCTTCCGCTTGCGCCGACATCGGCGCAAGCGAGAACCCAGCGGCGATCTCCCGGGCCATCTGCTGAGAGATCTCGCGCAGCAGCGAGGGACCGAACTCCGAGAGCGTCTGCACCGCGGTCAACAGCGGCACTCCCGCCTCCAGCATCGTCGCGAAGCGCCAGAACCAGTCGGCCAGGTCGGTGCGCGTAATGCCTTCCGCGTATCCGCCCGGCAGCAAGCCGTCCTCCAGCCGCGTCGCGAGGCGCTGCAGGGCCAGTTGCAGCACGCCGCCGACCTCCCCCGTTCGTATCAACGCGAGATAGGGCTCGGAGAAGATGGGCCACGCCTTCATCGCCTCCGACAGGGTGTCGCCGCGCTCCACCCGAGCCCGAAGATCGCGCGTCACCTCTCGCATCGCCCCACTCGTCTCTTCCTCTTCGAGCACCTTCAGGCAGCGCACGAGACTGACGCCGGATTCCACCATCACCGCGAACCGCCGTGTCCACAGCGCAAGCTCCTCAGCCATTAGCCGCCTCCTCCCCGTTGCTGTCGAGCACATAGACCGGCGCTCGCGCCATAGCTTCGTGGGCAGGCGGGCTTTCCGGTCGCCGCGCCGTACCCGCGCGATGGTCGCGTATCAGATCGGCCAGCAGGCGCGCGCGGAATTCGGCCGCGGGCTGCGCGGTCTGCGACGACTCGCGCAGCGCGGCAACGCTCTGCCGAATGCTCTCCACCTCCCAGGCGCAGCGGCGGCAGCGGATGAGGTGGGCCTGCACCTGCTCGGCCAATTCCTCCGTCAGGTCATCGTCCAGGTAGTTGGGCAGCAGGCTCCCGACCAGTTCGCAGTCCATCACTTCTCCTCCCTCCCGAGCACGCCGACCAGCGCGTCCCGCAGGGACTGGCGGGCGCGGAAGTGCAGCGACTTCGTCGCCGCGGGTGAGCGCCCTATCGCCTCCGCTGCCTCGCCGTTGGTTAGTCCCTCCACATCCCGCATCACGAGCACGGTGCGATAGTCCGGCGGCAGTTGCCGTAGGGCCTCCTGCACCGCTAAGCGCAGCAGCGGCTCGCGCGTCGCCCCGGCCGCCTCCCAGTCCTCTTCGGTCAGTTCATCAAGAGAAACGATCTGGACCTGTCGGCCGCGGCGGAGGCGGGAGAGGCAGAGATTGCGGGCGATGCGGAAGAGCCAGCCGGAGAAGGCGCCGTCACCGCGATAGTCGCGGGCATGGCGGAAGGCTTGCAGGAAGGTTTCGGCCGCGACCTCCTCCGCCTCCTCCGGCCGCCCCAACAGCCGCACGGAGAAGCGGAACACGCGGTCGAGGTAGCGGTCATAGAGCAGCCGCAGGGCCGCTTCGTCTCCCTGCTGCAGGCTCAGTATCGCGTCGGCATCGGTGACGGACTCGGCCACTACCGGCCTCCATCTCTAGAGGACGTTGGGAGAGGGGTGAAACGTTTCGCGACCGTACCCAATCAGCACCGCGCCAGCGCGCGCTCCGC
>CAZUGW010000123.1:0-818 GCA_964620055.1 uncultured bacterium | reverse complement strand
TGAGAGATCATCTCGCTTCGCGAAGGCGCGTCTCCGCGCGGCGGCGGAGGTGGTACAGGTCGTCTTTCACGGGCTGCTTGAGGTATCGCTCCAGCACAGGCGCGGCATAGCGCAGTTCGCCTACCGCTCCGGGGAGGTGAATGTCGGTAAGCGCGAGCACGGCGTAGTGGAACGGAAAAGTCCGCCACCTGCCGGTGCCGAGACGGCGCGCCTTCATCTCCTCCATCCCGGCCCTCCGCCGACGCTCGGCCTGGCTGAGGCCGCCTGCCGCGAGGGTGCGCCAGTAGGCGCAGGAACAGGTCCCGCAGCAGTACCTCCCGGTGTCGAAGCCCCGCGCCTCCCAACCGCGCAGGCACGCCTCCAGCCCGGTCTGGGCGTTCGTCACCGCGGTGCGAATCGCCGCCGTGTCCACCCCGAGGAGCAGCAGCGCGCGGAGCGCCTCCTCCCCTAGAATATGGCCCGTTCCCGCGCCGGAGGTGATCTTCTCGCCGGTGAAGACCCGCACCCCCTCGGCGTAATCCCGCTCCGTCGGTGCGAACATCCCCGCATACGCGCGCGGCAGCCCCTGGCGCGAGACGATCCACTTCGCGGCCTCCGCGCGCTCCGCCTTCGTCACGCGCTGCCCGAAGAACAGCGCCTCGTTCACCGCTTCGAGTGTCGCCCCGAGACTGCTCGTGTCAACCAAACTCATCGTCGCCTCCTGTCACTCACTCTGCTCTGATCTCGCTCATCTTCACCACCCGGGTCTCCGCCGCGGCGCGGTCGGCCGCGAAGATGACTTCGTGCGTGCGCGCCGCGTATTCCAAGTCAATCGGGTG
>CAZUGW010000122.1:3799-9121 GCA_964620055.1 uncultured bacterium | reverse complement strand
CGACCCACGCGCCACCCTTCGCTGAACGGTGGGAGGGAAGGAGGCGATGAGGATGATGATTCGCGAGAGAGCGCAACCGGTGTATGTGATCAGCATCGCTGCAGGACTGGTGGAGATGCATCCCCAGACGCTCCGGCTCTACGAGCGCCTGGGTCTGATTCACCCGGCGCGCACCGCCAATAACATCCGCCTCTACTCCGACGAGGACATCGAGCGGCTGCGGCAGATTCAGCGTCTCACCCAGGTCGGCGTCAACCTGGCCGGAGTGGAGATGGTACTGGAACTGCTCGAGCGGATGCAAGCCATGCGCCGCGAGCTGGAGGAGGAGATGCACAGGCAGCAGGAGGAGATGCTGCGGGAGATCGCGCGGCTGCGGGTGCGGGCGAGCGCAGGAGGGCGGTAGCACCGCGCACCCATGCACACCGCACTCCTGCCCGATATCTGGTGGCCGCCTCTCTTCTGCGCGATCGGCTTCGCGGTTGCGTCTATCGTGCTGTGGCTGAACCTCGGTCGGGAGACCGGGCTTGCGGAAAGGGCCCGCGCTGCGGCAGAGATAGCGGTGGCCGGCGGCGTTCTCTATTGGCTCGTCGTGGCTCACCTGGGATGGACCAGGTTGTTCGATCAGTCGTCCTACGATGGGAGGCGGGCGTTCGGGAACTTCGCTCTTCTGGAGACAACCCTCTGTGGGCTGGTGCTCTGGCCGTTTGCCGCGTGGCGGTTGGAGAGGGAACTTGGGGTGGCGCTGTACGACTCCAGTTGGCACACCGGGCGAGTCGTGATCGCGGTGGCCGTGGCGTTTCTCGTCACCTACTTCGTGCTCCGCTCCGGGTCACAAGGATGGCCGTGGTGAGGAACTGAGATGGACATCAACAAGTTCACGGATCGCGCGAAACAGGCGCTGATAGCGAGCCAGGAGATCATGCGTCGCTATCAGCACACCCAGATTGATGCGGAGGATCTGCTGCTGGCCCTGCTGGAGTCCAGCGACGGCCTGGTCGGGCAGATCATCGCGCGGGCGGGCGGCGACGCGGCCGCGATCAAACGCGATGTGGAGGCGGCCCTGGCGCGCGCTCCGAAGGTCGAGGTCTCGGGCGGGGGCGCGGGGCAGGTCTACGTGACGCCCGCCCTCAACGAGATTCTCGATCGCACCGCTTGGGAGCAGGCCCAGCGCATGCACGACAGCCTGATCGCGGTGGAGCACCTGCTACTGGCGATCATCTCGCAGGGTGGGACGGAGGCCGCGCGGATCTTGCAGTCACGCGGGGTTACTTACGACGGCGTCGAGCGCGCGCTGGTGGAGATTCGCGGCGGGCAGCGCGTCACCGATGAGGGCGCGGAGAACCGCTACCAGGCCCTGGAGCGGTTCAGCCGGGACCTCACCGACCTGGCCCGGCACGACAAGCTCGACCCGGTGATCGGCCGCGACGCGGAGATTCAGCGCGTCATCCAGGTGCTCAGCCGGCGCACCAAGAATAACCCATGTCTGATCGGCGAGCCCGGCGTGGGCAAGACCGCGGTGGTAGAGGGACTGGCCCAGAAGATCATCTCCGCCGAGGTGCCGCGCACGTTGAAGAACAAGCGCGTCCTTGCGCTCGACCTGGGAGCGATGGTGGCGGGGTCGAAGTTCCGCGGCGAGTTCGAGGAGCGGATGAAAGCGGTGATGGACGAGATCCGCCGCGCCCAGGGCGAGATCGTCCTCTTCATTGACGAGCTGCACACCGTCGTCGGCGCCGGCGCGGCGGAGGGGGCGATAGACGCCTCCAACATGCTCAAGCCGGCCCTGTCGCGGGGTGAGTTGCAGTGCATCGGCGCCACCACGCTGGACGAGTACCGCAAGCACATCGAGAAGGACGCAGCCCTGGAGCGCCGCTTCGCCCCGGTCTATGTCGAGGAGCCGAGCGTCGAAGACACCATCGCCATCCTCAAGGGCCTGCAGTCGCGCTACGAGGAGCACCACCAGGTGACCTACGACGAGGCGGCGATCGAGGCCGCGGCGCGGCTGTCGGCGCGGTATATCACCGACCGTTTCCTCCCCGACAAGGCGATTGACTTGATTGACGAGGCCGGATCGCGCAAGCACCTCCAGGCCGTCATGTCGCCGCCGGAGATCACCAGGCTGGAGGGCCAGATCGGGCGACTGGAGACGGAGCGCGAGGCCGCGGCCCTGCGCCAGGACTACGAGGCCGCGGCGCGGATCAAGCAGGAGATTGAGGTGCTGCGCACCCAAGTCGCGGAGAAACAGCGGCAATTGGACGCGGAATCCGATGGGAGCGATTCCCGCGTCACCGAGGACGATATCGCGCACATCGTCGCCACCTGGACCGGCATCCCCGTCTCCCGCATGGTGGCGGAGGAGAACGAGAGGCTGCTGCGCATGGAGGAGGAGTTGCATCAGCGCGTGATCGGTCAGGAGGAGGCCGTGCACGCCATCTCCGAGGCCATTCGCCGCGCCCGCGCCGGGCTGAAGGACCCGAAGCGGCCCATCGGCTCATTCGTTTTCCTTGGTCCCACAGGCGTGGGCAAGACGGAACTGGCGCGGGCGCTGGCCGAGTTCCTCTTCGACGACGAAGAGGCCCTGGTGCGCCTCGACATGTCCGAGTACATGGAGCGCTTCGCGGTCTCGCGGCTGGTGGGCGCGGTGCTCTTCGACGAGATCGAAAAGGCCCACCCGGACGTGTTCAACATTCTCCTGCAGATCCTAGAGGACGGCCGGCTCACCGATTCGGCCGGAAGGGTGGTGGACTTCCGCAACAGCGTGATCATCCTGACCAGCAATCTCGGGAGCCAGCACGTCCGCGCCACCACGATCGGCCTCGGGAAGGGGGAGGAGAACGACTTCGCGCGCACCCGCGAGATCATGCTGGAGGAACTGCGCCGCGTCTTCCGCCCGGAACTGCTCAACCGAATTGACGAGATCATCGTCTTCGAGCCGCTCACCCAGGAGCAGATTCTCGAGATCGTGGACCTAATGCTGAGCCGGGTCCAGGAGCAGTTGCAGGAGCGGCGCATCACGCTGCAGCCGACGCAGGCCGCCAAGCTGCTGCTGGCCAGGGAGGGATTCGACACAGAGTACGGCGCGCGGCCGCTGCTGCGGACCATTCAGCGGATGGTGGAGAACCCCATCGCCCGGGGCATTCTGCAGAGCGAGTACCGGGAGGGAGACACGGTGGAACTGGAGGCGGAGGACGGCAAGCTCGTCCCGCGGCGGCTCGTCCCGGCGCGGGCGGAAGCCGCGGGCGGCGCGTGACCGCGAAAGGCCGCGCTTAGTTCACGGTTCTGTCACAGCGCGGGATTAGCATGAAAACAAGCTAGGGGACCCGCCTCGGCGGGTCCCCGTCGAATATCCGCGGAGGTTCGTGTGGGCAATACGCTCGGTCAGGCGGTTGACCTTTTCAAGTGCTGCATCTTCACCTGGAAGGCCCTCACTCTCGTCTTGCCTGCCTTCCTCATCGCGGGCGCGGTCGTGGTCTTCGTGCCGACTCATTCGGTGATGAAGTACCTCGGGGCAGGAGCAAACCGCTTCCTCTCCTATGGCGTCTCCGCCGTCTCCGGCAACGTGCTCACGGTCTGCTCCTGCAACGTCGTCCCCATCTTTGCGGGCATTCTGCGGCGCGGCGCGGGCCTCGGCCCGGCCTTCTGCTTCGTCTTCGCCGCGCCGGCGATCCACCTGGTCAACACCATCCTGACCTACCAGATCATCGGACCGCGGCTGGCGCTCTGGCGGTTCTTCATGGTGCCGGTGATCGCGCTGGTGATCGGCGCCGCCATGGCGGTGTTTTTCCGCAAGGAAGTGCGGGCCCAGCGCGAGGAACAGCGCGCCAACGCGGCGGTGGCGCTGATCGCCGCCGCCCCTGGGCATGAGAGGAAAGCGGGGGTGTTTCTCGGCCTGCTAGTCGTCGTGCTCATCTTCGGCGCGTCGCAGTTCTACAAGCTGAAGCTCTTCCCGTCGGAGACGGTCGGCATCTACACCCAACTCGGCGCGGTGTCGGTGGCCCTGGCGGTCGTGGGCATGCTGGCGCGCACTATGTTCGGGCCGGAGGAGACGAAGGAATGGCTCCGGCAGAGCGGGCTGCTGGTGAAGATGATCGTACCGATCTTCGTCCCCGCGGTGATCGTGATCGCCATCATCATCAGCCATATCCCCATCCGCTGGATCATGCCGACCGCGACTGCGAGTGGCGGTCTGGCCTTCGGGACGCCGCAGGGGAACCACCTTCTGCCCGTGTTCCTCTCCACGCTCTTCGGGACGCTGATGTACTTCCCGATGATCACGGAAGTGGCGTTCGTGAAGGGGCTGCTGAAAGAGGGCGTCGCGGTGGGGCCGGCGCTGGCGATCCTCCTCGGCGGACCGGGGTTGAGCCTGCCGGGTCTGATCCTCATCAAGAAGATCGCGGGCTGGAAGAAGACCCTCGTCTACTGGGCGACCATGGTGGTGCTGATCACATTGGCGGCCTGGGCCTTTGGAGCCATCTACGGGCCATACTTGTGCCCCTGCCAGACCGCCCAGGCGCGGTAGGACTAACCAGTCTCCTCTTCGATCTCCACGAGCAGGGCGCGGTCTTCATCATTGAGCCTCGCCCTCTCCAGCAGATCCGGCCGCGTCTCCCGCGTCCGCCGCAGCGATTCCTTCCGCCGCCAGCGCCTGATCTGTTCGTGGTGGCCGGACAGCAGCACCTCAGGGACCGCGTGACCCGCGAACTCGGCTGGGCGGGTGTACTGGGGGTATTCCAGCAGCCCGTCCTCGAACGATTCCGTGATTGCCCCCTCCTCCGCCCCTAGCGCACCGGGGAGCAGGCGCGTCACCGCGTCTATCACGATCATCGCGGGGAGCTCGCCCCCGGTGAGCACGTAGTCGCCCACGGAGAGCGACCTCGTGGCGAGATGCTCGCGCACCCGCTCGTCCACGCCCTCATAGCGCCCGCAGAGCAGAACCAGGTGGCGGCGCGCCGCCAGTTCCCGCGCCTTCGCTTGATCGAAGCGCTCCCCGGCCGGTGACATCAGGACGATCTCTTCGGCGCAGGCCTCTTCAGGAGGACATCGCAGTGACTCCACCCCGCGGAAGAACGGCTCCGGCTTCATCACCATTCCCACTCCGCCCCCGAAGGGAGCGTCGTCCGTGGTGTGGTGGCGGTCCGTGGTGAACTGCCGGAGGTCGTGCACCGCAATCGTGACCACGCCGGCCTCCTGGGCGCGCTTGAGGATGCTCTCGTCGAGGACGGGGGGGAACATCGCGGGGAAGATGGTGAGGACGTCAATGCGCATGGCGTGGCCTCAGCCCGCGGAGAGGTTGCCCAGAGCGGTGTCCGTCCGCCCTCGGCGGAC
>CAZUGW010000122.1:0-3789 GCA_964620055.1 uncultured bacterium | reverse complement strand
GGCATTGCTTCCAGATTGATTCCTCGCTTCGCTCGGAATGACAACGAGTGGTGGTGAACACGTCAATCCTCATGGCACGATCTCCAACCCCTCCGGCAGGGAGACGACCATCAGCTTCTGCTCCAGGTCAATGCGCTTCACCACCTCGCGCAGGGCCGGAATCATGGCGTGGGGCGTGACGTATACATCGTTGGCCGGCGACTTGATCACCTCGGTGATCTCGCCCAGCTCCCGCCCCTCCTCGGTGACGACGTGCAGCCCGACCAACTCATGAATATAGTAGCTCCCCTCGGGCAGGGGGAGGGCCATGCTGTGCTTGATCTTCACCCAGGCGCCGCGCAGGGCCTCGGCCTGGGGGCGGTCCTCGTATCCCTCAAACGTGACGAGAAGACCCTTGGCAGTCACCCGGACGCGGCGGATATGAATCGGGCGCTCCTCGCCGCTGGGGAACTCCAGGCGCACCTGGCGGAGGCGCTGGAAGCGCTCGGGGAGGTCGGTCTCCGGGCGGACCTTCACCTCCCCCTTGACACCAAAAGGAGCCGTGACCTGCCCGACCACCAGGTCCCACGGCTCCTCGGTTGCAGTCATGGAGATCAGGCCTCGCGAATCTCGACTACCACGCCGTCCTTCATGACGATGGCGGCCCCGGCGACCTGCTTCATCAAGTCGTCGCCGACCTTCAACTCGACCGTTCCCTCGACCGTGCCGCGGGCAAACTCGCTGCCCATCTCGAGCGTGTCCACCTCGGCCAGTTGCTCCGCCAGTTCCTGCTTGAGGGCCTCGTGGCGGCGCTTCTCGGCCTCGATCTGGCGGCGCGCAGCCATCGCCTGGGTGAGATCGGCGGCCTGCAGGTCGGCGAGGAAGCGGCGGCTCTGGAAGTCCATCTGGTCAATGCGCCGCTGCGTTGTGTCTATCCCCTCCTGGAGTTCGGCTCTCAACTCCTCTTTCAACTGCTCGGTGACGACGGCGTAAATCGCGACAGATCGCTTAACGGTCAGACCCACTATACTGCTCCTCCGGGAGACTCGCGGTCGGCTCACCGAGCTTATTGATGTCCATCCAGATGCTCTTGCGCTCTTTGGTGCCGGCCGCGCGCACGATCGTTCGCAACGCGTTGGCAATGCGGCCGCCCTTGCCAATGACCTTGCCGAGGTCGTCGTCGGCGACCCTGACCTCGAAGATGATGCTCCGCTCGCCTTCAATCGTCTTGACGGTAACCTGCTCCGGTTTATCCACCAGGCCCTTTACCAGCATAGTCACAAGTTCGTGCACAGTTACACACCTCCGGGAAATCCGTTGCCTGCCTCAAGGGTCTTCGCATCGCACCCGAGCGGCCGCTCCCACGCCACGCGCATCGCGCCGCGGGAACGCCTCGCAATCACTCTCGCCCCCTCGGCCCAGCCTTTGCAGCTCACTCGCTCTCGGCCTCTGCGGGCGTCTCGGCCCAGGCCGGCGGCGCTGGGGGCACGCCCCGCTCCGCGGCGAACTTGTCCCAGACCCCCGTCTTAGTGAGCACGCGCTGCGCCGACTCCGACGCCTGGGCGCCCTGGCGAAGCCACGTCAGGGCGCGGTCCTCATTCACACTGTACAAGGGGGGCACGCGGCGGGGATCATACTGCCCGATGATCTCGATGAACTTCCCGTCCCGCGGCCCGAGCGCCTCCGCTACTACCAACCGATATTGCGGCTGCTTCTTCTTGCCGATACGTCTCAACCGAATCCGAACCGCCACAGTGTCCTCCTACGGCCTGAATCCTGGGATCCCGAACCCCTTGGGTAGGCGCCCGGTTTTCTCGACGTCCGCGAACTGCAGCAACATGGAGCGCATCTGCCGGAACTGCTTGAGCAGTATATTAACATCCTGAGGGGTACTTCCGCTACCCCCGGCGATCCGCCGGCGCCGACTGCCGTCAATCAGGTCCGGCTGCTCCCGCTCCCGGGGCGTCATGGACTGCATGATCGCCACCATCCGCCCCATCTGCTTCGGGTCCACCTCCAGCGGCCCCCGCTGGCGAAGCGCCTGCACCCCTGGGATCATACCCAGAAGATTCTCTAACGGCCCCATTTTCGTCAGCCGCTGCACTTCGCGCAGAAAATCGTTGAGATCGAACTGGCGCGCCCGGAGGCGCTTCTCCAGTTCCGCCGCCTCTTTCTCCCCCAGCACGGCCTCGGCCTGCTCGATCAGGGTGAGCACGTCGCCCATGCCGAGGATGCGTGAGGCCATCCGGTCCGGATGGAAGACCTCCAGCGCCTCCAGCTTCTCGCCCACGCCGGCCAGCTTGATGGGCTTGCCGGTGACGGCGCGCACCGAGAGCGCGGCCCCGCCGCGCGCATCGCCGTCCAGCTTGGTGAGCACCACCCCCGTGATCCCCACTGCTTTGTCGAACTCCGACGCCACGTTGACGGCGTCCTGGCCGGTCATGGCGTCGAGCACCAGCAACACCTCGCGCGGGGAGAGAGCCTGCTTCATGGCCGCCACCTCGGCCATCAGTTCCTGATCCACGTGGGTGCGTCCGGCGGTGTCAATGATGACAGGGGAGAGTCGCTCGCGCCGCGCGCGCTCCACCGCAGCCTTGGCGATGGACAGGGCGTCCTCGCCCTGGGCCTCGAACACCGGAACCTCGACCTGCCCCCCGATGACGCGCAACTGCTCCACCGCCGCCGCGCGCCGCAGGTCGGTCGGGACCAGCAGCGGCCGCTTCCCGCTCTTCTTGAGGCGGAGCGCCAGTTTCCCCGAGGTGGTGGTCTTGCCCCCACCCTGGAGGCCCACCAGCATGATCACCGGCGTCTCGCCGCCCACGTCGAGCTCGCTGGCGGCCTCGCCCAGGAGGGCGACTAGTTCCTCGTGGACGATCTTCACGACCTGCTGACCGGGGGTGAGGCTCTCCATCACCTCCCGCCCCACGGCCTTCTCCCGGACGTGGTCCACGAAATCCTTCACCACGCGGAAGTTGACGTCAGCTTCCAGGAGAGCAAGGCGGATCTCGCGACAAGCCGCGGCTACGTCCTGTTCGGACAGCCGACCCTTACCGCGCAACCCGCGCAGTATGCCCTGAAGCTTTTCGGTTAGTGAGTCGAACATCGCGCAGGCCTGTCGCCCCGGCGCCTCGCGCCCTCTCGTACGCACGGAGAGTGTAAGTATAGCAGCCGAAGCTGGTTATGTCAAACCGATTGGCTGCTGGCTTGGTGCTTTATCGTACAGAGAGGAACCACCGCGAATCTCCGTTTTCGCCCTTGACGGACGCCGCACCACGCAGGATGATCGTATTGGACGGAAGTCACGCGGGAGTTGAGGCGCATGAGCACCCAACAGGTGAGGGCTCTGCCGACACAGCGAATCGGGCCGGAGGCGTTTCAGGCGTCTCCGGAGACGGCCCTGTGGTGGCTCACCAACGCGGGCTTCCTCCTCAACGCCCGCGGCACGCTGGTTATGGTGGATCCGGCGATCAGCCTGTCCGAGGAATCGCCCGACCTCCACGAGACCGGCCACACTCTGCTCGTCCCGCTGCCGATCGAGGCCGCCGACGTGCCCCGCCTGGACGCGGTGTTATACACCCACGCGGACTATGACCACCTGGCCCTGCGAACGGCACGAATCCTGCTGGAGCGCACCTCCGCGCGGTTCGTCGGTCCGCCCCTGGTGGCAGGGGCGTTGGCGCGGGCGGGGTTCCCCGACGCGCGGCTCCTGGTGTCGCGGCCGCGGCTGTCATTTCGGATCGGACAAGTGGAGGTGACCGCGACCCCCGCGGATCATCCGTGGCAACTCCGGGACTCCGCGCGGTTCGGCCC
>CAZUGW010000121.1:3298-9231 GCA_964620055.1 uncultured bacterium | reverse complement strand
TGGCCAAGGCGGTGGTAGTGCGGCAGGCGCAGCCTCTGCGCCGCCCGGACGGCTCGTACATCCGCTTCGACGACAACGCGGTCGTGCTGATCGGCGACCAGAAGAGCCCGCGGGGCACCCGGGTGTTCGGGCCGGTGGCGCGGGAGCTGCGGGACAAGGAATTCATGCGCATCATCTCGCTGGCGCCGGAGGTGATCTGAATGGCTGGCAAGACGGGCGAGGTCCGCCCTGTGAAGACGCATCTCAAGGCCGGCGACACGGTCTACGTTCGCGCCGGGAAGGATCGGGAGCAGAAGCTCACCCCCGAGGAGTTGGACCGCCTCACTCCCGAGGAGCAGAAGCGCGAGGCCGACAAGCGGCCGGGGACGCGGGGCCGCGTGTTGAAGGTGCTGTTCGACAAAGGTCGGGTGATCGTGGAGGGGGTGAACATGCAGACCAAGCATGCCCGCCCCAAGGGTCGCGCCACCCGCGCCGCGCAGCTCCAAACCGGGCGCATCCAGCAGCCCGGCTCCATCGCGGTGGCGAACGTGATGCTGGTGTGCCCGCGCTGCGACCGCCCCACCCGGGTGCGGCGGGGCGCGCTCGAGGACAGGATAGTGCGGCTGTGCCGCCGGTGCGGCGAATCCGTGGATGCGATTAAGTAAGGGGTCTGGTCATGACGGCGCGGCAGAAGAAAAAGGAAGAGCGTGCGCCTGAGGCGCTGGTGGAAGCTCCCCCGATGCCCAGGATGAAAGAGCGGTACCGGCAGGAGATCGCGCCCGCGCTGATCCGGCGCTTCGGCTACCGGCAGGTGATGGAGGCGCCGCGGCTCAGCAAGATCGTGGTGAGCATGGGCGTCGGCGCGGCCACCCAGGATCCGAAGATCCTGGAGAGCGCGATGCAGGACCTGGCGATCATTGCCGGGCAGCGCCCGTGCCTCCGCCGGGCGAAGCGCTCCATCGCCCAGTTCCGGCTGAGAGAGAAGAACGCGGTCGGCTGCATGGTCACCCTGCGGGGCGACCGCATGTACGAGTTCCTGGACCGGCTGATCAGCCTCGCGCTCCCGCGCATTCGGGACTTCCGGGGGCTATCGCCGGAGTCGGTGGACGGGCGCGGCAATTACAGCCTGGGCTTGCGGGAGCAGACGGTCTTCCCGGAGATTGACCTGGACAAAGTGACGCGGGTGCAGGGCATGAACATCACCCTGGTCACCACCGCGCGGACCGATGAGGAAGCCATCGCGCTGCTCAGGGAATACGGCCTCCCACTGCGGGAGTCCTAACACGGGCTGGAGGAGGTAGGCTTGGCTCGCAAAGCGCTGATCGTGAAATCGCAACGCCGCCCCAAGTTCGGGGTGCGCAAGTATAACCGGTGCAAGCTGTGTGGGCGCCCGCGCGCCTACCTCCGCCGGTTCGGGATGTGCCGGATCTGCTTCCGCGAGCTGGCCTCGCGGGGCCTGCTCCCGGGCGTAACAAAGTCGAGTTGGTAGGGAGAGAGAGATGCCTGTAACCGACCAAGTCTCCGATATGCTCACCCGCCTTCGGAACGCCAACCTGGCCCACCACGATCACGTGCTGGTGCCGGCCTCCAAGCTCAAGCTGGAGTTGGCGAAGATCCTGAAGACCCAGGGGTATATTCAAAAGTACGACCTGATTGACGACAAGCGCCAGGGGCAGATCCGCATCCATCTGCGCTACACCCCGACGCGCGCCGCGGTGATCACGGGCCTGCGCCGCGTGAGCAAGCCCGGGGTGCGGGTGTACGTGGACGCGCGGCGGCTGCCGCGGGTGATGGGGGGCCTGGGCATCGCCGTGCTCTCCACCTCCCAGGGAGTGGTGACGGATCGCGAGGCGCGCCGCCGGCGCATCGGCGGCGAGGTCCTCTGCTACGTTTGGTAGGAGAAATCCGCAATGTCTCGCATTGGTAGAATGCCTATCCCGCTCCCCGCCGGCGTCACGGCGGAGTGGAGCGCGAATTTGATGAGGGTCAAGGGCCCGCGCGGCGAGCTCTCCCGCACGCTACCCGGGGCGATGAGCGTCGCCGTCGAGAACAGCACGATCACCGTCACCCGGCCCACCGAGTCGAAGACGCACAAGGCGCTGCACGGGCTGACGCGCACCCTGATCGCGAACATGGTGCAAGGGGTGAGCGAGGGCTACGTGCGCGTGGTCGAGTTGTACGGCGTGGGCTACCGGGTGCAACTGCAGGGGCAGCGGCTGAACCTGCAGGTCGGCTTCTCTCACCCCGTGCCGTTCGATCTCCCCGAGGGAGTGTCCGCGCAGGTGGAGACGTTCGTGCCCACCAACGAGAACCAGTACTTCTCCAGCCGCGTGACCCTCAGCGGGATAGACAAGGAAGTGCTGGGCCAGACGGCGGCAAAGCTGCGGGCCGTCAAGAAGCCGGAGCCGTACAAGGGAAAGGGCTTCCGCTACCGCGGCGAGGTGGTCCGGCGCAAGCCGGGCAAGGCCGCCCAGGCGAGATAAGGGAGTGAGCTGACCGTGATACTGAGCACGAGATTGAAGCCGCGCGTCCGGCGCCACCGGCGCGTTCGCAAGCGAGTGACGGGTGTCGCCGAACGGCCCCGCCTGTGCGTTTTCCGCAGCCTGCGGGCCATCTACGCGCAGGTGGTTGACGATGAGAGCGGCCGCACCCTGGTGCAGGCGAACTCGCTGGAGAAGGGCCTGGTGGCAGACGGGGTCTACCGCGGCAACGCGACCGCCGCCCAGGCGGTGGGCAAGGCGATCGGAGAGCGGGCGAAGGCCGCAGGCCTTGCCCAAGTGGTGTTCGACCGAGGCGGCAACCTCTACCACGGCCGCGTCAAGGCGGTGGCGGAGGGCGCGCGCGAAGCTGGCTTGGAGTTCTAGGAGAACGGCGCATGAGTGCGATTGGCAGAGACAGACGAAGACGCGATACGGGCCCGGACGCCGACCGCGAAGGCGGAATGGAAGAGAAGCTCATCTCCTTGAACCGCGTCCAGAAAGTGCACAAGGGCGGCCGCACCCTGCGGTGGAGCGCGCTGGTGGTGGTCGGCGACGGCCAGGGCCAGGTCGGCGTCGGGCTGGGCAAGTCCGCCGAGGTGCCGGAGGCGGTGCGCAAGGGGGCCGAGGACGCGAAGAAGAACGTGATCAAGTTCGCGCGGCTCGGCGCCACCATTCCCCATCCCATCGAGGCGCGCTATGGCGCGGCCCGGGTGCTGCTCCGGCCGGCCTCGCCGGGGACGGGCGTGATCGCCGGCGGCGCGGTGCGCGCGGTGCTGGAGATGGCCGGGGTGAAGGACGTGCTGTCCAAGTCGCTCGGCTCGGGCAACCCGATCAATACCGCGCGCGCCACGATACAGTGCCTGCGCAGTCTGCGCACCGTGCGCGAGATCGCCGCTCTCCGCGGCCGCAAGCCGCACGAGATCGCGGATAGGTACCACCTCGTCGGGCTGGAGCCGGAGACGCCGGCCGCGGAGGGGGAGGAATGAGCAAGCTTCGTATCACCCTGAAGCGCAGCGTGGCCGGGCATCCCAAGGATCAGAAGGGGACCGCCCTGGCGCTGGGATTCACCAAGCTGAACCAGACCGTGGTGCGGCCGGACAACCCGTGCGTGCGCGGGATGGTCACGAAGATCCGCCATCTCGTCTCCATGGAGGAGATCGGGGAAACCGGGGACGGCGGCTAGAGAGGTTCGCAATGCACATCGGAGATCTGCGCCCCCCCTTGGGGGCTAAGAAGGATCGGAAGCGGGTCGGCCGGGGCACTGGCTCCGGCCACGGGAAGACCTCGACCCGCGGGCACAAGGGCCAGAAGGCCCGCAACACCGTGCGCGTCGGGTTCGAGGGCGGGCAGACCCCGCTCTACCGGCGCGTCCCCAAGCGCCGGGGCCTGGGTAAGTCGGCCCGCAACCTGGGTGTGATCCGCCGCAGCTATTCCGAGCTCAACGTCGGGGCGCTGGAGGCCTTCGACACCGGCACGGTGGTGACGCCGGAGTTGCTGAAGGAAAAGGGCCTGGTGCCAAAGCTGGAGGACGGTCTGCGGATACTGGGCCAGGGGGAGCTCACCAAGGCGCTGACCGTGCGCGCCCAGCATTTTACCGCGGGCGCGCGCGCGAAGATCGAGGCCGTCGGGGGGACTGCGGAGGTAATGTGACGTGGCCAACACTCTCGCCCCAATGATGGCGGCCTTCAAGCTGCCCGACCTGCGGAAGCGCATCCTGTACGTCTTCGGGATGTTCGCCGTCTACGTGATCGGCCTCCACATCCCGATCCCGGGGATCAATCACGAGAAGATGGCGAACCTGATGCAAGGCGGGCTGCTCAATCTCTTCGACGTCTTCTCGGGAGGCGCGTTCAAGAAGTTCTCCATCCTCGCGATGGGAATTATGCCCTATATCAACGCCTCCATCATCTTCCAGTTGCTCGGCCTGGCCTGGCCGCGCATCGCGGAGTTGCAGAAGGAGGGTGAATCCGGGCGCAAGAAGCTGTCGCAATACCAGCGCTGGCTGACCATTTTCCTGGCCCTGCTGCAGGCGATGATGACGGTGACGATGCTGCGCAAGGCCGAGATCCTCACCATCAGCAACTTCCAGGTGCTCCCGGTGATCCTGACGCTCACCGGCGGGACCTGTTTCTTGATGTGGATGGGCGAGCAGATCACGGACAAGGGCATCGGCAACGGCGTCTCGCTGATCATTTTCGCCGGCATCGTCGCCCGCATGCCGGCCGAGTTCGGCAAGACCATGGAGACCTGGCAGGCCGGGGTGATCAGTTGGTGGAACGTGTTCCTGCTCGCCGCCACCTGGCTCTTGACCGTGGCGGCAATCGTCTACATCACCAAGGGCGAGCGCCGCATCACCACCCAATCGGCGAAGCGGGTGGTGGGCACGAAGGTGTACGGCGGGGGCAGCAGCTACCTACCGCTGCGGGTGAACCAGGCGGGCGTGATTCCGATCATCTTCGCCATCGCCGTGGCGATGCTGCCGGGGCAGGTCGCCACCATGGCCTCCGGCGCCTTGAAGGGGAACGCGGCCGACCTCCTGAAACACATCGCGGACCTCACCAGCCCCGGGAACAACTGGGTCGCCTCGATGATGTACTTCCTGATGGTGGTCGGGTTCACGTTCTTCTACACCGCCGTGACGTTCAACGTCTCGGATGTGGCGGACAACCTGAAGAAGTACGGGAGCTTCATCCCCGGCATCCGGCCGGGCAAACCGACCGAGAAGCACCTGGATCGCGTGCTCACCCGCATCACGCTGGCCGGCGCCCTGTTCCTGGGTGGCATCGCGCTGCTCTCGTACTACATGCCGCGGATCACGGGGGTGACCAGCTTCAGCGTGGTGGGCGGCACCTCGCTCCTGATCTTGGTCGGAGTGGCGCTGGACACCGTCCAGCAGATCGAGGCGCACCTGGTGATGCGCCAGTACGAAGGGTTCATCCGATGATGCGAATCTTGCTGCTCGGCCCCCCGGGATCGGGCAAGGGAACGCAGGCGACCGCGGTGAAGGGACGATGGGATCTCCCCCATTTCTCCTCCGGCGATCTCCTGCGGGCCCACGTGAAAGAGGATACGGCGCTCGGGCGGCAGGCCGAGCCCTACATGGAGCGAGGCGAGCTGGTCCCGGACGCGCTGGTCATAGAGATGATGGCGGACCGGCTGTCCCAGTCGGACGCCGCCCGCGGGTACGTGCTCGACGGCTTCCCGCGCACCGTCGCCCAGGCCGAGGCGCTGGATGCCCGGCTCGCGGAGTTGCACCAGGACCTGGACGCGGTGATCTCGCTGAATGTGCCGGAGGCGGAGATTCTGCGGCGGTTGTCGGGTCGCCGCACGTGCTCGAACGCGAGCTGCAACGCCATCTATCAGGTGGATACCATGCCGCCGAAGCAGGCGGGCGTGTGCGATAAGTGCGGGAGCGCGCTGATCCAGCGCGCGGACGAAACGCCGGCGGTGATTCAGAAGCGGCTGGAGGTGTAC
>CAZUGW010000121.1:0-3288 GCA_964620055.1 uncultured bacterium | reverse complement strand
TGTTGGACTACTATCGGCGGACCGGCCGCTTGCACGAGGTGGACGGCACCATCGGCGTCGAGAATGTGATGAGAGAGATCGCGCGCCTCGTCGCGTCGGCCAGCGAGGGGGCCGGGACGGCCCGCTGATGGCGGCGGGGAGAAAGAGAGCCGAGTCCGCGCGGGCGCGGGAGATCATCGTCAAGAGCGCGGACGAGATCGCGCGCATGAGGCGCGCGGGGCAGGTGGTGGCGCTGACGCTGGAGCGGCTGGCGCAGGCCGCCCGGCCGGGAGTGACCACCGGCGAGTTGGATCGGATCGCCGAAGCGACGATTCGGAGCTTCGGGGCGATCGCGTCCTTTTACAATCTATATGGGTATCCGGCTCACCTTTGCGCCTCGGTGAACGACGAGGTGGTCCACGGGATCCCGGGAGACCGGGCGCTCGCGGAGGGCGACATCATCTGCTTCGACGTGGGCGCCACGGTCGAGGGGAGGATCGCCGACGGGGCGATCACCGTGGGCGTCGGAGAGATCTCGCCCGAGGCGGAGCGGCTGATTCGCGTCACCCGCGAGTCCCTCCACCGGGGGATCAAGCAAGTGCGGGCCGGGAGCCGGGTCCGGGACATCGCCCACGCGGTGCAACAGCACGTGGAGTCCCATGGGTATTCCGTGGTGCGCAAGCTGGTGGGGCATGGCGTGGGGCGGGAGATGCACGAGGCGCCCCAGGTGCCGAACTTCGTGGACGCCACGGCGCCGGGCCGGGAGACGCTGGCGCCGGGGATGACGCTCGCCATCGAGCCGATGGTGAACCAGGGCGGCCGCGAGGTGACGCAGGACGCGGACGGATGGACTTATCGCACGAAGGACGGGTCGCTGTCGGCCCACTTCGAGCATACGGTGGTAGTGACGGAGCAGGGGTGCGAGATTCTCACCCAGCGACAGGTTCCGGGCCGCGCGGCGGCTGAGGAGCAGACGTAGGGGCGACCCGGCGGGTCGCCCGAGGAGTACGGTGATGAAGGTACAGGCGTCAGTGAAGAAAATGTGCGACCGCTGCAAGGTGATCCGCCGCCACGGCAAGGTGCGGGTGATCTGCGAGAAGCCCAAGCACAAGCAGGTGCAGGGCTAGGGAGAAGGTTGAATGGCACGGATTGCGGGAGTTGATCTGCCGCGCGAAAAGCGCACCGACATCGCGCTGACCTACATCTTCGGGATCGGCCGGCCCACCAGCGCCAGGATCCTGAACGAGACCGGCGTCGGCGGCGGCACGCGGGTGCGCGACCTGACCGAGGACGAGCTGTCGCGCCTGCGCGACTACGTCGAGCGCAACGTGCGCGTGGAGGGCGACCTGCGCCGCCTGGTGCAGGGCCATATCCAGCGCCTGATTGAGATCGGGTGCTACCGCGGCATCCGCCACCGGCGCGGCCTGCCCGTGCGCGGCCAGCGCACCCGCACCAACGCCCGCACCCGGAAGGGCCCGAAGCGGACCGTCGGCGTGCGGCGGAAGAAGAAGTAATGCAGATGAGAGCAACGAGGAGAGATGACTATGGCGCGTAAGGGAGGCGTCCGACCCAAGCGGAAGGAGCGGCGCGTGGTCGGCTACGGCCGAGCCTACATCCAGTCCACGTTCAACAACACCATCGTCACCGTGACCGACACCGACGGCGCGGTGTTGAGTTGGGCCAGCTCCGGGTCGGTCGGGTTCAAGGGCACCAAGAAGGGCACGCCGTTCGCGGCGCGCCTGGCCGCAGAGTCGGCCGCCCGCAAGGCGCTGGAATACGGGATGCGCCGGGTGGACGTGTACGTGAAGGGGCCGGGGAGCGGCCGGGAGACCGCCATCCGGTCGCTGCAGACCGCGGGGCTGGAGATCAGCAGCATCCGCGACGTCACCCCGATCCCCCATAATGGGTGCCGGCCGCCGCGCCGCCGGCGCATCTAGCCGGAGATAAAGGGAAGGACTCGTATGGCACGATATCGTGGACCAGTCTGTAAGCTCTGCCGCCGGGAAGGCGTGCGGCTCATCCTGAAGGGCACGCGTTGCGAGAGCCCGAAATGCGCGGTCGAGAAGCGCACCGCGGGCCCAGGTGAGCGCTCGCAATCGAAAACCCCGCGCCGGCGCGTGTCTGCCTATGGAATCCAGCTTCGCGAGAAACAGAAGCTGCGGCGGACCTATGGCGTGCTCGAGCGCCAGTTCCGCCACTACTTCGAGGAGGCGCAGCGCCACACCGGGATCACCGGCGAGGTCTTGCTGCAATTCCTCGAGCGGCGGATGGACAACGTCGTCTATCGGTTCAGCTTCGCCTCTTCCCGGGCGCAGGCGAGACTGCTGATCGGCCAGGGGCACATGCTCGTGAACGGCCGTCCGATGAACATCCCCTCCCGGCTGCTCCAGGTAGGGGACGTGGTCTCGGTGCGCGATGGGAGCCGCAGCGTTCCGCCTATCGCCGAGGCGGTGAGCAAGGCCGGAGGACGAAGACTGCCGGTCTGGCTGCAGACCGAGGCCGACGCGATGAGCGGCCGCGTCGCGGCCCTGCCGACGCGCGCCGACATTGATACGCAGGTACAGGAAGGGCTGATCGTCGAGTTCTACTCGCGCTGAGCCCGACCCGTGAGACAGCTCCGCCGGGCCGCGCGACAGGCGCCGGCGGGGTGGCTGAAGGAGAAGAAACCACATGATCCTGGATACCTTGACACCTCGGATCGAGCGCCTGGACGACGGCAGCGATCCGCGGTTCGGCTCTTTCCTGATCGAGCCGCTGGAGCGAGGCTATGGGGCGACCCTGGGCAACCCGCTGCGTCGTGTGCTGCTCTCCTCCATCCCGGGGGCGGCGGTGACGTTCGTCACCATCGAGGGAGTGCTGCACGAGTTCTCGACCATCCCGGGGGTGGTGGAGGATACCACCGAGGTGATGCTCAACCTCAAGGGACTGGCCATCAAGATCCTCGACTCGCCGACGGGCCTGGACCTCTCAGGAGGGCCTATCGAGGGGGCGCGCATCCTGCGCATTGACCGCGCCGGACCGGGCGAGGTGCTGGCGGCCGACATCGAGGGGCCGAGCGACGTGGAAGTGATCAACAAAGACCTCCACATCGCCACCCTGGACAGCCCCAACGCCAGGTTCTCCGTCCAGATGGAAGTCGAGCGGGGGAGAGGCTACGTCTCCGCCGAGGTGCACGACGCCTCCCGCCGCCCGATCGGCGCCATCCCGGTGGATTCGATCTACACGCCCGTGCGCAAGGTGGCGATGCGCATCGAGCCGACCCGCGTGGGCCACCTGACCGAGTTGGACCGCCTTATCCTGGAGGTCACC
>CAZUGW010000120.1:8107-9267 GCA_964620055.1 uncultured bacterium | reverse complement strand
GAAGCGGTACATGCACCACTACAACGTCCCGCCCTATAGCGTCGGCGAGGTCAGGCCGCTGCGCGGCCCCGGGCGGCGGGACATCGGTCACGGCTCCCTGGCGGAGAAGGCCATGCTGCCGCTGCTGCCGGAGGAGGACGACTTCCCCTACACGGTGCGCGTCGTCTCCGAGGTGCTGGAGAGCAACGGATCCTCCTCCATGGCGAGCGTGTGCGGGAGCAACCTCGCCCTCATGGACGCGGGCGTGCCAGTCAGTTCGGCCGCGGCGGGGATCTCCATCGGGATGGTGAGCGATGAGCACCGCCGGCAGTTGCTGACCGACATTCAGGGCGTCGAGGACTTCGGCGGCGATATGGACTTCAAGGTCGCGGGCACCCGCCAGGGCATCACCGCGATTCAGATGGATGTGAAGGCCGAAGGGCTGTCGCCGGAGACGCTGGAGCAGGCCCTCGCGCAGTCCCGGCAGGCGCGCGAGCAGATCCTGGATATCATGCAGCAGACCCTCGCGGCGCCCCGTCCCGATCTCGCTCCGCACGCCCCGCGGGTCTACACCGTGGAGATCTCCCCGGACAAGATCGGCGACGTGATCGGCCCCGGCGGCAAGACCATCAAGAAGCTCGAGGCCGATTTCAGTGTGAAGATTGACATCGAGCAGGACGGCCGCATCTTCGTCGCCGCCACCGATCAGGCCTCCGGCCAGAAGGCCGTGAAGATCATCCAGGACATCACCCGCGAGTTGCAGGTGGGCGAGATCTACCTGGGCAAGGTGGTGCGGATCGTGCCGTTCGGCGCGTTCATCGAACTCATGCCCGGGCGCGACGGCCTGCTGCACATCTCGCAGATCTCCAAGGAGCGCATCGAGCGCGTCGAGGACGCGCTGAAGATGGGCGAGGAGTTAGAGGTGCGGGTGATCGAAATTGACCCGCAGGGCAAGGTCCGCCTGAGCCGCAAAGAGGCGGTCCGGCCCGTCGAGCCGATGGGCTCGCGCGGCGACCGCGACGGCGACCGCGGGGGACCCCGCAGGGGCGGGTTCCGCCGGTAACCGGTAGGGGCACGGCATGCCGTGCCCACGCGGGGAGACAGACGAGAGAATGGGGCACGGCATGCCGTGCCCACGCGGGAAGGCAGACGAGAGAATGGGGCATGGCACGCCGTGCCCA
>CAZUGW010000120.1:1756-8007 GCA_964620055.1 uncultured bacterium | reverse complement strand
CACGCGGGAAGGCAGACGAGAGAATGGGGCATGGCACGCCGTGCCCACGCGGGAATACAGACGAGAGAATGGGGCACGGCACGCCGTGCCCACGCGGGAATACAGACGAGAGAATGGGGCACGGCATGCCGTGCCCCTACGTTCTGGAGACGGTATGACAGGAAATGACTACGCCTCCGGCCCGTTCGCGCAGAGGACCACACTGCCGAACGGCGTGCGGGTGCTGACCGAGCACCTGGAGCACGTGGATTCGGTCTCCCTCGGGTTGTGGGTTACCTCCGGCGTGGCCGACGACCCGGTCGGGTGCGAGGGGATCACCCACCTGATCGAGCACATGCTCTTCAAGGGGACGCGCACTCGCTCCAGCCGCGTCATCGCCGAGACCATTGACGACATCGGCGGAAACGTCAACGGCATCACCGACCGCGAGTTCATGTACCTCTACGCCCGCACCGTGCGCGACCACGTCGGGACTGCGCTCGACCTGCTGCTCGATTTGTTCCTTCACGGCACCTCCGCGGCGGACGACCTCCGGCGGGAGAAGGAGGTGGTGCGGCAAGAGATCCACCTGGTGGAGGACATGCCGGAGGATTGGGTGCACGACCTCCTCCTGGAGACGGCCTGGCCGGGGCATCCCCTCGGTAAGCCGGTGCTGGGTAAGTCTGAGAGCGTGAAGGGAATCGGTCGCAAGGACCTGCTGAACCATCTGGGGCGATTGCGGGAGGGCAGCAATCTCCTCGTCTCTGCCGCGGGGCGCGTGGATCACGACCGCATGGTGGAGGCGGTGGCGCGGCTTACCGCCGAAGTCCAGTCCGGCCCGCCAAGGTCGCAACTCCGCGCGCCGGAGTTCCGCTCCGAACGCGTGTTGATCTCTCGCCCCACAAATCAGGTGCATCTCTGCCTGGCGACGCCGGCCTGCCGTCAGACCGACCCCGAGCGCCACTCCTACGCGGTGCTCGACACCATCCTGGGCGGCGGGACGAGTTCGCGGCTGTTCCACGAGATTCGCGAGACGCGCGGCCTGGCCTACAACATCGGCTCGTACCTCCAACTCTTCCAAACCACCGGGTTGTTCACCGTGGACGCGGGGACCAGCCCGGAAAACTTCAAGCTGGTGTTGGACCTGATCGGGGAGGAAATCGCGCGCCTGCAGGCCGACGGGCCGACCGCGGCGGAGGTGGAGCGCGCCAAGACGCAGGTGCGAGTCGCGGTCGCGCTGGCGGCGGAGAGCACGAGCTTCCGCATGCAGCACCTCGCCATCTCGGAACTCTTCTGGGGGCGCACGCTGAGCTTCGACGAGATCATCGCAGGGGTCGCCGCGGTGAGCGCCGAAGACGTCCATTCCACCGCTCGTAAGGTCTTCGCACCGGAGCAGACGACGCTGGTGGCGATCGGGCCGTTCGAGTAGGGGCACGGCATGCCGTGCCCACGGAGGAGAGGCATGAACACGCTGCGCGTGATGATCGTCGGGGCCGCGGGACGCATGGGCCGCGAGGTGGTGCGGGCGGTCACCGCCGCGCCGGACATGTCGCTCGTCGCCGCGGTGGATCGCGTGCGGATAGGGGAGGACGCAGTGAGTTTGGCAGGCGCGGAGGGATCGCCTGTGCCGATTGCCGAGTCCATCACGGAGGCCGTGGGGGAAACGGAGCCGGAGGCCTCAGTTGATCTCACCCATCGGATTCGACCCGATGTCGCCGTGGATTTCACCCTCCCCGCGGTGGTGATGGCGAACGCGCGCCTCGCCATCGCCGCGAAGCTGCCTTACGTGATCGGCACGTCGGGCCTCAAAGATCCCGATTTAGAGGAACTGGCGGCGCTGTGCGACCAGCACGCGACTCCCGCGCTCGTCGTGCCCAACTTCGCGCTCGGAGCGGTGCTGATGATGCAGTTCGCGGTGCAGGCGGCGCGCTACTTCGACGCCGCGGAGGTGATTGAACTCCACCACGCGGACAAGGTTGACGCGCCCTCCGGCACCGCGCGGGCGACCGCGAAGCTGCTCGCAGAGGCGGGGGTTTCTCCCGCGCCGCCTCGAGGAGATCAGCCCGCGCGAGGCCTGCTCGAGCACGGTATCCCCATCCACAGTGTCCGCCTCCCCGGCCTGGTCGCCCACCAGGAAGTCATCTTCGGCGGACTGGGGCAGACGCTGACCATTCGGCACGACTCCATCAGCCGCGAATCGTTCATGCCCGGCGTACTGCTCGCCCTGCGAAAAGTGCGCGAACTTAGAGGCCTGGCGGTGGGGCTGGACAAGGTGATGTAGTAGGAGGACTGGTCCGGCGTGTCGTGCGCCGGTGCCTGTCCCCGCCCCTCAGACGCGGCAACGCGGGCCATAGCATGGCCCGCGTGCTACCTCCAGCGCAACGTCTCTCTCGCGCTCGCTACTTCGGTTCCACCATCAGCCGGATGGCGGTGCGCTCCTGTCCGTCCACCGTGATATCGGCGAAGGCGGGCCGACAGATGAGATCGAGTCCCGAGGGGGCGAGAAATCCCCGCGCGATGGCGACGGCCTTCACCGCCTGGTTGAGTGCGCCGGCCCCGATGGTCTGCAATTCGGCCGAGCCCTTCTCTCGGATGACGCCCGCGAGAGCGCCGGCCACTGCATTCGGGTTCGACTTCGTAGAGACTCGCAGGACATCCATCTTTGCCTCCTCCTACCGCCAGTAATCAGTGCCTAACTGCTAGCCTTGCTGCTATCTCTCCCCCCCCGGGGATTCACTCTGCTATGGCGTCTGCTCATGGACTTCGATCACGCGCTGGATGGATCGTGCGGTCCCGGTCTCCTCGTCAATATCTACCACAACTGCGTTCAAGACTACCGGCCCTGGGGCAAGCTCGAAGCGGCGCGGCATGCCCGTCTGGAAATGCTCGATCACCGGCTTCACCGAAACGCCGAGCGCCGAGTCCCTGGGACCCGTCAGCCCGACGTCGGTTATGTAGGCCGTGCCTCGCGGCAGGAGACGTTCGTCTGAGGTCTGCACGTGGGTATGCGTCCCGAGGACCGCGCTCACCCTGCCGTCCAAGTACCAGCCCATCGCCACCTTCTCGCTAGTGGCCTCGGCGTGCACATCCACTAGTACTACTTTTGTCCGTTCCTGTAAAGGGGGTAATTCCTTGTCTGTCGCCATGAAGGGACAATCGAGGGGTTCCATGAAGACTCGGCCCAGGAGGTTGAGCACCGCCACCGGCTTGCCGCGCGCCGTGGTGAACACCGCGCCGCCCCGCCCGGGGCAGGCGGAGGGGAAGTTGGCCGGCCGCAGCACGCGCGGCTCTTCCTCTACCAACTGCGCGGCCTCTCGCTGCCGCCAGATGTGGTTGCCCGTGGTAATCACCTGCACACCGGCGTCGAGCAACTCCGCCGCGGTAGCGCGGGTGATCCCCAACCCGCCCGCGGCGTTCTCCCCGTTGGCAATGGTGAAATCCACCTCATGTCGCGCCACGAGCCGCTTCAGCAAGGCCCGAACCGCGACCCGGCCGGGGCGACCTACCACGTCGCCGATGAATAGAACTCTCAGGACCTGCCTCCGTCTCCGGGTCTACACGCCGGGGCTACTTGGCGTACTCCACACTGCGGGTCTCGCGGATCACCGTCACCTTGATCTGCCCGGGGTACTGCAGATCGGACTCCTCGATCTTCGTCGCGATCTCTCTCGCGAGCGCCGCGGCCATGCCGTCGTCCACGTCCTCGGGCTTGACGAGGATGCGCACCTCGCGCCCGGCCTGGATGGCGAAGCACCGCTCCACTCCCTTGCAGGACTGGGCGATCTTCTCCAGCTTGTCGAGGCGCTTGATGTACCCTTCCAGGCTCTCCCGCCGCGCTCCCGGCCGCGCCGCCGAGATGCTGTCGGCCGCATACACCAGGACTGCTTCTACGGTGCGGAAGGGCTCGTCTTCATGGTGGGCGGCGATGGCGTGGATCACGTCCGGGCTCTCGTGGTACTTCTTGGCCAGGTCCACGCCGATGCTGGTGTGGGTGCCCTCGAGCTCGAAGTCCACGGCCTTTCCGATATCGTGCAACAGCCCGGCGCGCCGCGCCACGGCCTCGTTCGCCTGCAACTCCGCGGCCAGCACCCCCGCGATGCTCGCCACCTCGATGGAGTGATCGAGCGCGTTCTGCCCCAGGGTGGTGCGGAACCGCATCTTCCCGAGCAGGCGTACCAACTCGGGGTGCAGACCGGTGACGCCGGTCTCGAAGGTGGCGCGGTCGCCCGCCTCCCGGATCCGCTCCTCCATCAGGGCCTGGGCCTTGTTCACCGATTCCTCGATGCGGCCGGGGTGGATGCGGCCGTCGCTGACGAGCGTCTCCAGCGCGAGGCGCGCCGTCTCCCGCCGAATCGGGTCGAAGGAGGAGATCACCACCGCCTCCGGCGTGTCGTCAATGATCAGGTCCACTCCGGTGAGTTGCTCGAAGGCGCGGATGTTACGCCCCTCCCGACCGATGATCCGCCCCTTCATCTCGTCCGAGGGGAGGGCCACCGCCGAGACCGTGGTCTCCGTCACCTGGTCTACCGCACAGCGCTGGATGGCCAGCGAGACGATCTCCCGCGCCTTGCGGTCGGCCTCCCGCTTGGTCTCCTCCTCGATTTGATCGAGCAGCATCGCGGCCTCGTGCCGCGCCTCTTTCTCGGCCTCCTCGAGCACCAGGCGACGCGCGTCTTCGGCGCTCAGATCGGCGGCCCGCTCAATCTCCTCGCGCCAGTGCTGGCGCTCGCGCTCGGCCAGCTCGCGGAGGCGGGCCACCTCGCCCTCCTTGTCCTCGATCTGCCGCTCTCGCTTCTCTAGGGACTCGGCGCGCCGCTCGATGCCCTCCTCGCGCTGGCTCAGGCGACGCTCCGTGCGTTGGAGGTCCTGGCGCCGGTCGCGATTCTCTTTCTCGATCTCTTTCCGGAGGCGATGCGCTTCGTCCTTGGCCTCGAGCAGCGCCTCCTTCCGGCGCGCCTCTAGGCCCTGCTGGTCCTTCTCAAGCTCCTGCTCCCGTTCCGCCAGGCCGCGCCGTCGCGCGTGGTGGAACCGGACCAGGAGGAGGAAGCCGACGATGATGATCGCCAGCCCGGCCGCAATGGATACCACGAACATCCTATCGTGAGGCAATTTACCCTCACTCCCTTCTGGTGACGCAATCCGCTTCCGCGCACAGCCCGGGCCACGCTGCGCCGCGACATCGTCTGTCGCCGCCGAATCGGATCACGCGATTTTTCCCAACTTGAGACGGCTCGCCGAGACTGCCCCGGGATGGGCCCGCGGTTGTTACTCCGGGCGCAGCTATAAGCGCGGTCAAGAAACATCGCTCAGGTCCTCCTGAGCCGTCAAGTGTCGCATCACTCTTTCCACCGTGCCGAAGCCGTAACCCCGGCCCGCCAGGAACCGCCGCAGCCGGAGCAGGTCCGCACCCTCGGCCGGTTGCCCGCGCAATCGGCGCTGTGCCAGACCGAGCGCCTGCTCCAACTCTGTACTATCATCTATTGCCTCATCCACCGCGCGGCGAATCAAGTCCTCGCGGACTCCCTTGCGCCGCAGTTCCCACCTCAGCCGATTCCGTCCGGCCCCGGAGGCGGTCCGCTGCGCCACCCACTGGCGGGCGAACTCCTCGTCATTCACCAGGTCGGCCCGCTCCAGATCGGCCAGCACCGTCTCAATGATATTCTGCTCAAATCCCGCGAGTCTCAACCTCTGTCGCAACTCAGCCGCGGCGCGCGCCCGCAGGGCGAGGAGCCGCAGGCATTTCTCCCGCGCCGCCTCTTCGTCGCGCGGCCCCGGGGGCTTACTCCGCTTCCTCATCGCCCGCGGCGATCGCCACCGCTCCCCCAATGCCGGCCCGAGACCTGACCTCGGCCTCGATCTCATCCATCAAATCGGCGTTCTCCTCCAGGAAGGTCCGCGCGTTGTCCCTGCCCTGCCCTAGCTTTGTGTTCCCGAACGTGTAGAAGGCGCCGGATCTCGCCAGAATGCCCAACTCGCTCCCCTTGTCCAGCAGGTCGCCCCCGCGAGAGATGCCTTTCCCGAAGATGATGTCGAACTCCGCTTGCCGGAAGGGAGGCGCCACGCTGTTCTTCATCACTTTCGCCCGCGTCCGCGCGCCAAACGCCTCGGTCCCCTTCTTCAGCGTCTCTATCCGGCGCACTTCGATCCGTACCGAGGCCCAGAACTTCAGGGCGCGACCCCCGGGAGTCACCTCCGGGTTGCCGAACATCACTCCGATCTTCTCCCGGAGTTGATTGAGGAACAGGCCTACCGTGTTGGACTGCCGGATGGAG
>CAZUGW010000120.1:0-1720 GCA_964620055.1 uncultured bacterium | reverse complement strand
CCTCGATCCCCACGTGCGAGTCGCCCATCTCCCCCTCCAGTTCGGCCTTGGGCACCAGGGCCGCCACCGAGTCCACCACGAACAGGTCCAGCCCTCCGCTCCGCACCAGAATGTCGGCGATATCCATCGCCTGCTCTCCGGTCTGAGGCTGGGAGATGAGCAGCGCGTCGAGGTCCACCCCCAGGGCCTGGGCGTACAGCGGGTCCATCCGCTGCTCCGCATCAATGAACGCGGCCGTGCCGCCCAGCTTCTGCGTCTGCGCGATGACATGATAGGCCAGCGTGGTCTTCCCCGAGCCCTCGTTGCCGTATACCTCCGTCACGCGGCCGCGGGGAATGCCCCCCACGCCCAGCGCCAGGTCCAGGCTCAACGACCCGGTCGGGATGACGCTCACCGCTAGGTGCTGGGAGGACCCCAGTCGCATGATCATCCCCTTGCCGTGCTGCTTCTCGATCGCCGCCATGGCGAGGTCCAGGGCCTTCGACTTCTCGTCTGTCTTTTTCTGGGTCATGTGGTCCTCTAATCCAGGAGTCTCTGCTCCAGTACTGTGTATCTCGCGCCCTTGGGCGTCAGTTCGCTCTTCATCAGCAGCACCCGGTCCACCGCCGTCTCTCCCAGTTCCTCCTGCTCCAGTTCCCCGATCATCTCTGCCAGCCGCTCGTTCAGCACCGGCTCCCGGATCCGTCCCAGAGTCAGGTGAGACTGGAAGGGCCGGTCCTCGCGCGCAAAGCCGTGCTCCCCGCACGCCCGCTCCACCCGCGCCGCCAGGTCGCGCAGTTCCGTCTGCCCGTCCTCCACTCCCGCCCAGATCACCCGCGCCCGCCAGCGGGTCGGGAAGGCGCCGACGCCGCGAAAGCGCATCGTGAACCGCCTCGCTCCCGACAAGGCGGCGTTCACCGATTCCCATGTCTCATACAAGCGCCCCCGCTCCACCGCGCCCAGGAACTTCAGGGTGAGGTGGAACGAATCCGGATTCACCCATTTCACATCACCCGCGACCGGACGCAGGCGGCCCTGGGCTGCGCCCAGCTTCTCCGCCGCCTCCGGCGACACCGCCACCGCGATGAAGCTGCGGGTCTGCTCGCTCACGCCTTGGCCCGCGCGCGTAGTCTTCGATATAGCAGGTACAGCGCCAACTGCGCCGCCCGCTCCTTGATCATCATCCGGTCGCCCCGCAGCCGATGCTCTTCGACGACGGTCTCCGCGTCATCTGCCAACCCGAGGTACGTGAGTCCGACGGGCTTGGCCTCCGAACCGCCTGCAGGACCGGCGATCCCCGTCACGGACAGCCCATAGTCCGTCCCACACGCCCTCCTGACCCCCTCCGCCATCGCCTGGGCCGTCTCCCGGCTTACCGCGCCATGCGCCTTGATGACCTCCTCGGGCACGCCTAGGAACTGCTCTTTCGCCTCGTCTGCATAGGTCACGAGCGAGGCCCGCAGGTAATCCGAACTGCCCGGAACGTTCGTCAACCGGTGTCCGATCAGCCCGCCGGTGCACGACTCGGCCACCGCGAGGCTCTTGCCCGCCTCCCGCAGCAGTTGCCCGACCCGCGTCTCCAGGCTCTCCCCATCAATCCCATAGACATGCTCTCCGAGCCGCTCCCGGATCGCCTCCTCTACGGGTGCGATCAGCGCCAGCGCCTCTTCCCGCGTCGCGGCCTTGGCGGCGACGCGCAGGTGTACCTCCATGGTCTTGGCGTAGGGCGCGATGGTCGGGT
>CAZUGW010000119.1:7160-9366 GCA_964620055.1 uncultured bacterium | reverse complement strand
GATGGAGTTGTGGTTCGCCGCGGTCTCCATGTGCCCGGCTAGATGGCGCTCGCTCCCTGGAATGGTGAGCACCAGCAAATCCCCATCGAGGGTGATCGGCAGCGTCGCTTGCATCGCCTGATTCAACGGCCCGAACCGGTCGGAGCGGATTAGCACCACATCCGTCGCTTCCTTCCAGATCTTCTGCGGCGTCGGGTGGCGCAACGGGTAGCTCTTCTGCGGGAGCGTTCGGTCATACTGGTAACGGCGCTGCTGGTCGCTCAGGATGCGATAGGCCTCGTTGATCAGCGCGAACCGCTGCGTCACCTTCGGGTCCTGCCCGGCCACGTCCGGGTGGTACTGCCGCGCCAGGTCGTGGTAGGAGGCGCGGACGTCGTCCGGCGTCGCATCCCGGTCCAGCTCCAGTACATCGTAATAGGTCATCGGCCGGTCCTTGCCGGCCGAGATCCGGCTATCGCCTTGCGCCATTCACACTCTCCTTTGCCTCGCTCTCCCCGCTCCCCACCAGCGCCACCATGATCTCCACCATGGTGATCAGGTCCAGCCGATTATGATGGAATATTGGCGAGATCAGGCGCGCCTCCTGCTCCCGCACGAAATCATGGTAGCGCTGCGGAATCTCCGCACCCGGGATGTCCCCACTCCGCCATCGCCGACACAGGTAGCGCTCCAGCGTCTGCAAGCGGCAGTTCGGCAGTCCCTGAGTCCGCCCCGAAGGGCTCAGGGGCCGCGACCCCCAGCGGCGGCGCGCGGAGTGCAGCAGGTCGAGGTGCGCGAACTCCGCCTCGCACGTCAGCCGGTGATATACCATCCGGTCCCGCACGAACGGCCAGTCGAAGGCCTTGCCGTTGAACGAGACCAAGAGCCTGATCTGCGGCAGCAGCTCGGCGAACTGACTGAGCAGGGCCGCCTCCTGCGCGTAGTCGCGCGCGAAGTACTGCGACAGCACCAGTTCGCCCTCCACGCACCGCAGCAGCCCGATCAGAAACAGCGGCCGCCCGTGGAACCCCGCCGTCTCCGTGTCAATCAACACCGTCCCCGCGACCTCGGCCTCCGCGAGAGGCGCTAGGTGCGGCGCCAACGCGCCCTCCTCCGCCAGTCGCCGCGCGCGGCCGAACACCGCGTGATACGCCTCCGTCAACCGCCCCGCCTCCGCGACCAGGCCGCTCAAAGGCACTTGACACGCGAACACCTCCCCACGGGGAGTAGTGCACACCTCGCCCTCGGGAAAGTGATCGAGTAGGTTCGACCCCGCGCGCCGCGCCGTCACGCGCGCCTCTCCCGGCGCAACCTCGCCCCGGTGCAGCGCGGAGATCCGGCGTTTCAGGTCCTCGGTCAGCATCTCGCCATCACGGAGAGAGTGTATCCCCTCGCGGCGCTCGGGGCAAGCCCCCTCGCGGCGACTCGCGGCGACCGCGGCGCGACCTCCCCGCGCTACCAGAGCGCCTCCAGCTTGCGCTTCGCGAGCAGCACGTAGTCGCGGTCGCGGGAGAACACCTCGAGCGTCGCGGTGCCGTCGTAGCCGATCTCGTGCAGGGCCGCCACGACCTCGGTCCAGTTGATGGTCCCCGCGCCGGGGGGAAGGTGCAGGTCCTCGCGGCCGTTGTTGTCGTGGACGTGGAGATGGCGCAGCCGCGGGCCGAACTGCCGCAGCATCGCCGCCGGCGAGCGGCCGTGCAGGTGGCAGTGCCCCAGGTCCAGGTGGCAGCCCAGGTCGGGTAAGGCCTCCAGGATCGCAGCAAGATGTTCCGCCGTATCGTGCTCGGTATCAATCGGCTCGTACAGTAAGGCCACGCCCAACTCCCGCGCCGTCGCGAGCAGCGCGTGCAGTGACTCGATCTGCCACCTCAGCCCATCCTCTTCCGGGAAGAGATACGGCGGCCAGTGCGCGTGCACCGTCACGGCCGGCACGCCGATCTCCGCGAAGACGTGGAGGTACTCCACCGCGATGTGTACGGCCGCGCTCCGCATCTGCGGCAGCGGCGAGCCGATGGGCAGATACCAGGCGAGATGCCCGGGGCCGATCAGCCCGCGTGCCTCCAACGCCGCGCGTACCGCCTTCGGATCAATCACCTCGATGGCGGCGCGATCCGGCTCCAGGAACAGGTCCACGAAATCGAAACCGTGTTCGCCGATCCAGGCGATCTCCGCGAGCAACTCGCGGCGGGGATGATTGGGAAATCCGATCCTCATGGCACGTATAGTA
>CAZUGW010000119.1:4791-7150 GCA_964620055.1 uncultured bacterium | reverse complement strand
AAGCCTCTTGCGGGTATGGTAGCGGAATGGAGGAGGATAGGGAAGAGGTAAGCTATCGGCCTCGCCGAATGGCATGATGGGTTCTTTCCTCCATCTGTCTGTCGGCCCTGCCTCGGGCGCGGTTGCGCGGAATGCGGTATACTCTGGTTAGCGGGCAGGTGGCAACCTGATCGGACGGTGGAAGTCATGCCACGGGTTCGCGGAGCGCCACGCGTCTTGACAGGGTGATTGCCGAGTTCGCTTCTGCTGTGTGTCTGGGCGCATACTTAACCGAAGGGCGGACGCCCATGGGATCTGCTCAAGTGTGTGTGGTTCCGGTCGGTACCTACCGTCGGCTATGGCTTCTCTACCTCCTGGAGCGCTTCCGGGACGCCTGTTTCGGCAAGGTGAGGCTGCAGAAGGTGGCCTATTTCGGCGAGGAGCACCTGGGTCAGCGTCCCTTCGCATTTCAGAAGGCGCCCTACGGCCCTTACAGCGAGGGGCTTGAGGAGACTCTGGAGCAACTGCTGTCACTGGGACTCGTCAAGGCCGAACCTCTGGGAACGGACGGCAATAAGTATCGGGTGGTGAGAGCGGGCGACGGCGAGAGTCCCTATGGGCGATGGTTGGAGAGCGTTGATCCGACTGCAAAGATAGCAATAGATCAGGCCGTGGCGCAGTACGGATATCTGCCGCAGGAACGGCTGATCGAGACCGGGCACAGTGTTGCCGGCTTCGAGGAAGCGGCGCCTTTCGACGAAATCCTTTCGGCGAGTTCATCTGAGACGGTGGAGGTCAGCCTCGACACTGACGAGTGTGAGGAGCTGGTCCTCTCCCTGTCGCCCGCGTTCGACGCGGTACGCCGCCAGCTCGAGGAGACGGACTGGGAAGCACACGTTGATAGGATAGCTCGGGTTGACCGGCTATGCTCCTCCATCGCGGGGTAACGCGCAGATCGGCCTAGTGGTGCCGATCTTCCTCAGTTCCGAACGACGTAAGGACTTCGACTACGATGACGTTGATGTCAACGCACTGGGTGCGGACATCGTCTCCGACTACCGGGCCGGGCGGCTTGACGCGTTCGGAGTTCTGGAGTCGGAGGTGGTGCCGGAGTGTGTCGTGTGATGGGAAATCTGCATGGTTACCGGCTTTCCACGATTCGCTTCGCCCAGGCGAAGATGCTCCTCGCCAACCCGAGCGCGTTAAGATACTCCTCCTCGGTGGCCGACTCCAGGGCGCCTGGGTACCTAAGCACGGTGGCGTAGCCGGAGAGCGCTCTGGATTCGAGGAGAGCTTTCGTGCGCTCTACGCTGGAGGGCAGGAGGTCAACCAGCAGTTCGAGGCTGTGGGTCTTGGGGAAGGCGACACCCTTCAGCACCAGCACGGCCTTGAGGCTCTTCTCCACCGTCTGCTGCGCGTGAAAGCAGAGATTCTCATAGAGCACACGCTTATCGCCCGCGGCTTCGGCCAGCGCGAGATCGCTCTCCGCGAATCGCAGCCAGGCCTGTGGGGAATCAGCCTCAGGCGGCATAAAGCTCCCTCCCCTCCTCCAAGGCCGAGCGGTAGATGAGGCCCACGCTCTGGCCGTATCGCTCCAAGTCCGTCGGCGTGGCGACCACGATCTCGACGGGAAGCGCGACGCCCGAGAGCTGGGTATGCAGATACTCCATGGTCTTGCGGCGGTGCGTGCCCTCGGGCATCACGACCAGCAAGTCCACGTCGCTGTCCGGCGTCATCTCGCCCCGCGCGGCCGAGCCGAAGAGCACGACGCGAAGCGGGTGCACCGCCTCGATAACGCGGTGGAGAATCAGGTCGAGTTGTGCTTGATTCGGGGCCATCGGTCGTGCCAACCCTTCGGTGGGATTATACCACGCTACCTACCGCGTCTCCGCTCGTCCCACTCCGGCCGTTCTCACAAATCTCGAATCTCAGATCTCAAATCCTAGTCCCGGCCCCCCCTCCGGCGTTCCCCCAGCCAGGATGAGTGCTCCCCTCCGTCACGGCTGGCGCTTCCCTCTGTCATGGCTGCCGACCCCCTGTCTGTCATTCCGAGCGAAGCGAGGAATCAATCCCTCCATAGTCGGAGCGCCCTCGGCGCTCCGTCCGCTTCCCGTCTTGCCGTTCTCTCAAACCTCAGATCTCAAGTCATCGGCCCGGGCTTCGCGCTCCGGGGTCCTCTCTGCCGCGGGGGCTTCGGGGAGAGGAAACAGCAGGGGCGTCCCACCCGACGCCGGAGCGGGGAAGGGGGGAGGGGAGGTCACCGCCGCAGAGCGCCGGTCGGGATTTCGCGTGGCGTCGCGCGCTATCCGCGATATGCTGGCCGCGGGATCTGACCCCGGGCTGGACCCGGCAGCAGGATTCCTCCGGGGGGGGGGGGGGG
>CAZUGW010000119.1:4161-4781 GCA_964620055.1 uncultured bacterium | reverse complement strand
AAGCCCCCCTCTTCTTTGACCTCTTGGCCATCACCGGCCACCAAGCTATATGGAGAAGGCCGAGTTCCTCAAGACGATATCGGCGATGTCCGAGTAGAAGGCTACAACATGCGGTTCTTTGATAGGTGCCCTCCCGGGGTGGGCACTCTCATTCCGCAGGTCCAGGCAGCGTCCCAGGCGCTCCCCCTCATTTCCTTGTAGAAGGCCCATGCCTTCCGCCACCAACAACAAGTCGTGGTCGGGCACGTCGCTCAGTTCGGCCATGCTGGTGATGGTGTATGTCTTGTTGAATCGCTTGTACCGCCCGCCCGCGTTCTTCAGAGATAGAGACGCGGCACTGAACTTGCCGAATCCCGCTTTCTCTATTCTGCGTTGGATACGATCGATGGCGGCGCACCACCCAAGGACGACGCTCGCCCTGAGGTGTCCATGTGTCGCGCAGCTTATCCCCTCCTGCAGGTATTCCGCGGTCTGCGAGTCGGCAATCGCGCCGAGCACCTTTGTGAGGTCCAGAACGGTGTCGACCTTCTCGGAGTACTGCTGAACAGGCAGAACTAGCCGATCATCGAAGCCCTTGAGCAGGCTGTCTAGCACCGCGAGATAGCTCGACTTCTGGTTAT